>JAGFJG010000133.1 GCA_024102915.1 Caldilineales bacterium | reverse complement strand
TGCTGCTCCTGACCCTCGTCCTTAACATCATCAGTCGCTGGATCGTGCGGCGCTTCCGCGAGGAGTATTGATATGGCTTCCGACAGCAGCGCTCGCACCGGTTATCCATCCGGGGCCGATCTCGAATCCTTTATCCGGCGGCGACGGACCCGCGGGTCAATATGGTCTACGATTTTTCTCCTGGCGACGACCATGGGCATTATCGCCTTGTCCGCCCTGCTGATCAACATTGTCAATGACGCTTTTGGCTATGTGGCCATCCAGAGCAAAGTGCCTGAGACCGCCCTGGTGGTTGATTATTGGAAGGGACAGGTATTGGCGGCGCCCCGCCAGATTAACAGCGAGGATGATACGGCGCTGGCTCAGGGCGTGGCCGCCAGACCAACGTCAATCGGCTTTTTCGGCCATGCCTATTACGACGATTACGCCGACCAACTTCATCTCCTCTCAATTGACGGCGTAGCGCCGACGGCTGCCAGCGTCGAGTCAGGCGAATACCTGCTTTCTCGTCCCTTGTTCCTCTACAGCGCCCAACGTTATCTGCTGGAAAAACAATCGGTAGCGGCGTTTCTCTACTACTATCTGAGCCAGGTCAACAGCCAGATTTCGGAGGTCGGTTATTTCCCTGTCAGCCAGGAAACGCTGGATGCAGGATTGGAGGAATGGCAGCAGGCCACCGGCCTCACGCCCAGCACCTTGTCGGATTTGCTGCCGGCCGAGCAAGACATTTTGGTCGCGGGCAGTTCCACCATCGCCCCTCTGACGGAGCGCATGGTCGAGGGATTTTCGGCAGAGGGGTATCTTGGAACGGTGACGGTTGAAAGTGTGGGCACAGGCGTTGGTTTTCAGGAATTCTGTTCCGCTGGCGTCGCCGACATCGTAGATGCCAGCCGCCCCATCAGCCGGGTCGAACTTTCGGCCTGTCGCGAAAAGAATGGGATCGAGCCGCTGGGATTCGTGATCGGCGGCGACGGCATCGCTGTTGTCGCCAGCGCCGAAAATGACTTTCTCGGCAATGTGACACGTGAGCAACTCCAGCAGATATTCACCACAGCCGACAACTGGTCGGATGTCGATCCGGCCTGGCCGGAGAAACCCATCCTCCGGTTTGTCCCTGGCGCTGATAGCGGAACCCTGGACTTCTTCGTGTCGCAGGTTTTTGGCGACACCCTGGCGGAACAATCACCCGAAACGCTGATAGCGATGTTCGGGTCCAACGTCTCGGCTGGCCGAGTGCGGGCGCTAGAGGCGACCACGCCGCTGGCGGAACGAACGCCCGAAGATTTGATCGCCCTGATCGAAGCCGAGGTGATTCAGCCCAAGTTTGTGGCGACCTGGTCGCTTTTCGAGTCCATATTCAAGCGCAGTGAGATTGAGGCCACCACCGCCGCCATCCCCGGCGCCGAATTAGAATTCAAGAGTTGGATCAATGCCAGTTTCATCACCTCGCCACAGTCGTCGAACCCGGAAGATGCCGGAGTGCGCACTGCCATCCTCGGCTCGATCTTCGTGACGATCATCGCCGCTCTCGTCGCCATTCCCATCGGCATCGGCGCTGCGGTCTATCTGGAAGAGTATGGGAGCGGCAGCCGGCTGGATCAGATTATCGAGACGAATATCAACAACCTGGCCGGCGTGCCTTCGATCATATACGGCATGTTGGGGCTGGCGATCTTCGTACGCTTGATGGAAGCTCTGACCAGCGGCAGGATATTCGGAGTAGGGGACCCCTCCACCGCCAACGGGCGCACGATCCTTTCCGCCGGATTGACTCTGGGTTTGCTGGTATTGCCCCTGGTGATCATCAACGGTCGTGAGGCGATTCGGGCTGTGCCAAAAGCCTTTCGCGAGGCCAGCTATGGTCTTGGGGCCACCAAATGGCAAACGACCTGGAACCATGTGCTGCCGAATGCCATGGGCGGCATTCTCACCGGCGTCATCCTCTCGGTCTCGCGTGCCTTTGGCGAAACCGCCCCCCTGATCGTGGTCGGGGTGTCCACCTTCATTGTGGTCGATCCCAACAGTCCCTTCTCCAAATTCACCACGTTGACGGTTCAAATCTATCAATGGACATCACGCCCGCAGCAGGAATTTCAACATCTGGCCGCCGCCGGCATCATCGTCCTCCTGGTTTTGCTGCTTTTGCTAAATGCGACTGCAATCTATCTCCGTAATCGCTATTCTCGGAGCTATTAATCATGATCCAAACGATCTCTGATACTTCATCCAATAATCTTGCTTCGCGCAATGGGATTCACGCCATCGAGGCGCGCGGCGTCAATGTTTACTACGGTGACTTTCGCGCGGTGAAAGATATCGATCTGGATATCGAGCGCCACAAAATCACAGCCTTCATCGGCCCCTCCGGCTGCGGCAAAAGCACGGTATTGCGCGTGTTCAACCGCATGAACGATCTCATTCCCATAGCCCGCACCGAGGGTTCTGTGCAGTTTCACGGCCTGGATATTTATAATCCAAGCGTGGATGCCGTGGAGGTGCGGCGACGGGTCGGCATGGTTTTCCAGAAGCCGAATCCCTTCCCCAAGAGCATTTATGACAATGTGGCCTGGGGCGCCAAAATCAATGGTTTCAAGGGCAAAATGGACGATCTGGTCGAGGAATCGTTGCGCGGCGCTGCGCTGTGGGACGAAGTCAAGGACAAGCTCAAGGATAGCGGCTATTCGCTTTCGGGCGGCCAGCAACAACGCCTGTGCATCGCCCGCGCAATCGCCATCAAACCGGACATCATCCTCATGGACGAACCCGCTTCGGCGCTCGATCCCATCGCCACTTTGCGCATCGAAGAGTTGATGCGAGAGCTGGTCAAGGATTACACTATCATCGTCGTCACTCATAACATGCAGCAGGCGGCGCGCGTCTCCGACTACACCGCCTTTTTCACCGTCACGCCCGACCGCACGGGTTATCTCGAAGAGTTCGGCGTGACCAAAGAACTGTTCACCAATCCACGCAGTAAAATCACCGAAGACTATATCACTGGCCGCTTTGGTTAAGGAACTTATGATGAGAAGACCCAAAGTTTTGTTTCTTTCCACCGAGAACGCCGCCCGCAGCCAGATGGCCGAAGCCTGGTTGCGCAGTCTGGCAGGAGATCGTTTCGAAGTCCATAGCGCCGGCCTGAACGCCACCGCCATCCATCCCCTGACGGTCGAGGTGATGTCGGAGGCCGGGATATCGACGAAAGGGCAGTGGGCCAAGGATGTGTCGGAATATCTGGGCAAGGTGCATTTTGGCAATATGATCACCGTGTGCGCCTCAGCCGAACAAAATTGCCCCACCGCTTTCCTGGGCATTGGCAATCGCTATTACTGGAAACTGGACGATCCGGTCAAATTTCAAGGTGACGACGCCGCCGCGATAGCGAAATTCCGGGCTGTCCGTGATCAGATCGAGCAGCTCGTGCGCTCATGGATCGACGAACAGCCCAATGAATGATTTCGCCCCTAGCCCGAAGCGGCGCGTCCTGATTCTTTGTACGGGCAATTCCTGCCGCAGCCAAATGGCGGAAGCGCTGGTCAACCACCATGTTGGCGGAACTTGGCGGGCGAATTCGGCGGGCACGGAACCGTCGGGCTATGTGCATCCGCTGGCTATCAAGGCGATGGCCGAAATCGGGATCGACATCTCGGCCGCGCGTTCCAAATCGACGGCAGAATTTGCAGGCGAGGCGTTCGACCTGGTGATCACGGTCTGCGATGATGCTGCTGAAAACTGCCCGGTGTGGCTCCAGAGCGGCGAAGTCGTGCATATCGGCTTTCCTGATCCGGCCAAAGCCAAAGGAACGGAAGCGGAGCGGATGGAAGTTTTCCGGCAAGTGCGCGATGATATACGACAACAACTTGTCGTCTTTCTGGCCGCATTCTAAAGGGAGGTTTGCTGTGACAACGCTCAGTTATTTCAAGAACTCCGATGATGCCGTGCCTTATGCCGCGGGAACAGTGATATTCGAAAAGGGCGCTGCCGGTGACATGATGTACGCCGTCGCCGAGGGCGAGGTCGATATCATTGTTGGCGGAGCTGCGGTGGCCGCCATTGGCACGGGCGAGATATTCGGGGAGATGGCGCTCATCGACCACTCGCCACGCAGCGCCACAGCCGTCGCCAGCACGGATTGCCGGTTGGTTGCCATTGACGAACGCCGTTTCCAATTCCTGGTGCAGCAAAATCCCTTTTTCGCTCTCGACGTCATGCGAGTTTTGGCTAAGCGTCTGCGCACGATGAACGAGATCGTGACGTAGTGAAGTGTGAGCGGGCATCTCGTTTCATCCACCAGGGATGCCGACCGGCTCTCAAACTGACATTCAGCCGCAATGACCAGACATCTTGGCGAGATCAGCAGCCTGTTTCTCAAACTTGGCATCGTCGGCTTTGGCGGCCCGGCTGCACACATCGCCATGATGGAGGATGAAGTCGTCACGCGGCGAAAGTGGATGAGCCCGGAGCTCTTCCTCGATCTGGTGGGCGCGACCAACCTCATTCCCGGCCCGAACTCCACCGAAATGACCATGCACGTGGGCTATCATCGCGGCGGCTATCCGGGACTGGCGGTGGCCGGAGCCAGTTTCATCCTCCCGGCGGTGTTGATCACCGCCCTCATCGCCTGGTTCTATGTGCGCTACGCCGCCCTGCCTGCGGTCGAAGTCCTGCTGTCCGGCATCCGCCCCGCCGTCATCGTCATCATCTTTTTTGCCGTGTTGCGATTGGGGCGCAAAGCTGCGAGGTCGTGGCAACTGGCTGGTCTGGGTGCGGTCGTCGCCATCGCTGCCTTTGTCGGTCTGAATCCGGTGACGGCCTTGTTGCTGGGCGGTTTGCTCGGCATGGTCGGGCTGCGAGGACGATCGGGTCTGGCCGACCGCCGGGGCCTGCTGTGGTCATTAACGGCTGTGGTTGCGCTTTTGCTCGTCACTTCAGCCTTGATGTACGCGACAGAGAATAGCGCTCTGTTCTGGCAAGGGGGCAGCGAGATTTCACTTGCCGCATTGTTCTTCTACTTCCTTGTAATCGGCAGCGTGCTCTATGGCAGCGGCTATGTGCTGTTCGCTTTCCTCGATGGCGGCCTGGTGCACAACCTGGGCTGGCTGAGCCAACAGCAATTGTTGGATGCCATCGCCGTCGGCCAGTTCACGCCTGGCCCGGTGCTGTCCACCTCGACCTTTATCGGCTATGTCATTTCGGGCGGGGCCGGGGCGCTGCTGGCTACACTGGGCATCTTTCTCCCCTCGTTCCTATTTGTGGCTGCGCTTAGCCCGCTCGTCCCCAAAATGCGACGTTCACCGTGGGTGGCCGCCTTTCTCGATGCCGTCAATGTCAGCGCCGTCGGTCTGATGGCGGCGGTGCTTGTCAGTCTAGGCATCAGTGTGTTCACGGCGTGGCAGGCGGTTTTGATCGCAGTTCTGGCTGCGGCAGCTTATTTACGCTGGAATCTGAGCGCAATCAAGTTAGTGCTTGGCGGCGCCGCGGCAGGCTGGCTGTTATTTACATCCCCTACCTGGCTTGGTAATTTCTAAACTGGCTCTCCTCAGAGACTGCACCTTTTAACTCACAGCTGACGATAGTCTGTTGACGATTGACGATGGCGGATGCTCTGAAAAACGCGTTCATCGACTATCATCCGTAGTCCATCGTCGAGAAAAAACTAGCGAGAACGAAGCGGGCTTTGATAATTGCTACTCAATAATTGACCTACACAGGAGACTAACTCATGCTTCGGCAAACATTTGAAAATGAAATGCATCATCTGGAAGAACAAACGATCCTGATGAGCGATATGGTGGAACAAGCATTGATGGGCGCAATGGAGGCCCTGAAAACACGCGATATCGAGACTTCGAAGCAGATTCGGTCTGACGACAAGAGGATCGACGCCTTGCGCTACGAAATCGAAGACGAAGCGATGACCTTGATCGCCACGCAACAACCGATGGCAGGAGACATGCGCTTCATTGCCGCTGCTCTGTTTATCGCAAATGAGTTGGAACGAATCGGCGATTATGCCAAGGGTCTGTGTCGGATCAACATTCGCATCGGCGATGAGCCTTTGATCAAGCCGCTGATCGATCTGCCGCGCATGGCGATCATCTCGCAAAGTATGTTGCATCGTTCGGTTCAGGCGTTCGTGCAGCGTGATGTTGCTATGGCCAGGGCGATCATTCTTGAAGACGAACTGGTCGACGACTTGTATGAACAGATCTACCGGGAATTAATCACCTTGTTGTTCGAAGACCCGCAAAAGTTGCGCCAATCGAATCTCTTGTTGTTCGCCGCACACAACCTGGAACGGGCGGCGGACCGGGCGACCAATATCTGCGAGCGCGTGATCTTCTGTGTGACGGGGCATCTGGAGGACGTGGGATCTGACGAAGATGATATCAGCGGCGCCTGACCGGTTCTGCAGATACTCGCTCAACCTCCCTGTTAGTTTCCAGCGAATTCTCTCTCTTATTGCGAAATTTTAACCTGGTCTTTGCATCACCTTAAATTCGATCTGCTACATTACAAGTAATCGGCAGGCGACCCCGAACTCCTGGGATGCATGACCAAGAGGTTGACACATTAGAAGTCAGTCTAGCACTCAGGGCGACAATTAGAACGAGTCTTTCAAACGAATAAACAATTAAATAAATGTGTCTCAAGCAGTCAGGTTTTATGTCGAGTTGGCTGCAAAGAGTTTGGGGTTACCTGCCGCGACAAGACATTTTTAGCTCACCGGCGACTCGGACGTCCCAGAGTGCGTGGCATCGAGATCGCCGGTGGTTTTCCGGTAAAACCCATGCCAATCGCCTCAAACCCCATGACGGGCTTTCTCACTGTAGACCTGACCGCCAGCAAGCGTTTTGACGCGCCGCCCGATACACAGTTGTTCGTGCTAAGGGGAGACGCAATGAGTACGCCGTTGTGGACGGTGACCGGCGCTGATCGGTTGGGAGAACGCAGGCCGCCAAGCAAAGACTTGCCATTTCGTCTGGAAGTCCTGCACTTTAACGATCTGCACGGCCAACTCTTACGGTTTCGGCAAGAGGGAAATCAGGCGGTGTTTTCTCGCATTGCCGAATACGCCCAAATGTTGCGACGGCAATGTGAGGGGAATCCTAACCGAGGCTTGCTGTTTCTCTCCGGCGGTGATGATCTGGCCGGCTCGCCCTTTGATGAGTTGGTGCGAATGGAGAAGGGAAGTATGGGCATGCATGCCAGCTATGCCGCCTACTCCGCCGCCGGGCTGAATGCCGCCGTCATTGGCAACCATGATCTCGATTTGGGCGTGGAAGCGCTGGCTCAGTCTATCATGCGAGATGCGCATTTTCCCGTACTCGCGGCAAACCTGGATGCAGGCTCGTCTCTGGCAGGGCTGTACTTCCCGGCT
>JAGFJG010000104.1 GCA_024102915.1 Caldilineales bacterium | reverse complement strand
ATGCAATACAATGCGCTTGGCTGCATCCCCGCAGTCGATTTTATCCCCAATTCCATCTGAGATGATTATATGACTGAATCCAAAGTTAGAGCGATTGCTGTGATGACCAGTGGCGGTGATTCACCTGGCATGAATGCCGCAGTTCGGGCGGTTGTGCGTATGGGGCTGCATCGCGGGTTACAGGTGTATGCGATCCATTATGGCTGGCAGGGCGCGGTTGAAGGCGGCGAGTATCTGAAGGAAATGTCGTGGTGGTCTGTCGGCGGAATCTTACAGCGTGGCGGCACTATGCTTGGTTCGGCGCGATGTCAGGAGTTCCGAACACGCGAAGGCCGCCGCAAAGCCGCCGCCAATCTCTTTCGCTTGGGCGTCGATGGCATCGTCGTCATCGGCGGTGATGGCTCCCTGACCGGAGCGCGCATCCTTTCTGAGGAATGGCCGGAGTTGTTGCGCGAGGCCGCCGCATTGGGCATGATAGAGTTATCTGCGAACGAAAAGCCTCGGCTTGCTGTCGTGGGTCTTCCCGGCTCGATCGACAATGACACTTATGGCACCGACATGTCGATTGGCGCCGATACTGCGCTTCACCGAGTTGTGACGGCTGCAGACCAGCTCGCCAGCACCGCTTCGGCACACCAACGCGTGTTCGTGATGGAGGTGATGGGGCGACATTGCGGATATCTGGCTCTGGCGGGAGGGCAGGCGGCAGGGGCGCACTGGGTGCTGATCCCGGAGGAGGAGTTGGAACCCCGCTGGCATCAGCAAATGGTGGCTTCCATCGAGCGCGGCCGGAAAGCGGGTCGCAAGCACGCCATCATCATGCAGGCTGAAGGCGCTCGGCACCCTGATGGTTTGCCGCTGGAATCGACGACCGTGCGCGACATCCTTACCAAGCAGATGGGCGCGGACACGCGCGTGACGGTACTGGGGCATGTGCAGCGCGGCGGATCGCCCAGCGCTTATGATCGTGTGCTGTCAACGAGACTGGGGGCGGCTGCCGTCGAAAGCCTGATCGAAGAAGGCGCCGATGTCCCCCCGCGCATGATGGGCATCGTCAACAACGCGGTTGCAGCCACCCCGCTGATCGAAATGGTTGACAAGAGCCAGGAAGTGGGAAAACGGATCGATGCCGGCGATTATCAGGGGGCGTTGGACTTGCGCGGGCACAGTTTTCAGGATCAACTTCGCCTGTTGAAATTACTCACCCGCAGTGAGCCAAGCGTGGAAGCCACGCGCGGCAATCTGCTGATCGTGACAGCCGGGCACGATTCGCCGGGCATGAACCCCTGTCTGCGCGTGTTGGCGCGAACTGCACTCGAACAGGGTTTTCGCGTCTTTGGCGCTCGCTACGGCTTCGAGGGCTTGCTACAGGAAGAGATTGTGCCGATTGGTTGGATGGATGTGAGCGGTTGGGCGTCGATGGGCGGTTCTCAACTCGGCGCAGGCCGGATGCTCTTACAACCGCATCACGCAGGTGAAATCGCCAAAATCCTGGCGGCGCACGATATTCGATCGTTGGTGATTGTCGGCGGCATGGATGCTTATGAAGGTTTGCAAGTGTTGCATACTTTTCGCGACGAGGAACCAGCTTTGCAGATCCCGATGCTGGCGATCCCGGCCAGCATCAATAACAATTTGCCAGGCACCGATTTCTCGATTGGCGCCGACACAGCCCTGAACAATATCGTGGTCGATCTCGACAAAATCAAAGATACGGCCAGCGCCAATAAGCGTGCGTTCGTCGTAGAGGTGATGGGCTACGATTGCGGCTATCTGGCTTTGATGGCAGGCCTGGCCAGCGGCGCCGAGCAAATCTATCTGCCCGAAGAAGGCATCACCCTGGAAAAACTTGTCGATGACGTCCGTAACCTCCGCAAAGGTTTTGAGCGAGGGAAGCTTCTCTCGATCATTATTCTCAGTGAACGGGCGTCGTCTACCTATGATCTGGACACGATCAAACGCATCATGGACGAGGAGGGCGGCGACCTCTTCGATGTTCGTTCGGTCGATCTCGGTCACACGCAGTTAGGCGGACCGCCGTCACCTTTTGATCGCATCCTGGCAGCCCGGTTCGCCAGCGCTGCCGTCCAGCACCTCTGCCAGCATGAAGGCGACGTTTTTTGTCGATGTATGGGGCTGAGGGGTAAGCAATTGCGGGCTGTGGAACTCTCAGATGCAATGGCCGAGATCGATTGGCCTTACGAACGTCCCCGCCAACCCTGGTATATGTCTCTGCGCGAACTGACGCGCATTCTTTGAATGATGCGATTCGAAAATCCCCTGAAACGAGTTGAACGTCTGAAACGAGTGACCGCTCGCCCTGAAACTACGGACGAGCGTGTGCCGCCCGGCCAGTTTGTCACGGACAAATTCCCGGTTCTGCACTATGGTACAGTGCCCAAAGTCAATCTCGACGCCTGGAACTTCCGCGTGTTCGGATTGGTGGAAGAGCCGTTGACGCTGGATTGGCTGACCTTCCGCGCCCTGCCCGAAACAACCCTGACGCGAGATATCCATTGCGTCACCCGTTGGAGCAAGCTGGATACAACCTGGTCGGGCGTGTTGTGGCGTGATTTCCTGCGCGAATTGAACATTCGTCCGTTGCCCAATGCCGACCACGTTATGTTTCACTGCGAGCAGAATTTCACGACGAATGTTTCGCTGGAAGTGCTGGATGACGATGATACGATGTTCGCCTGGGACTTTAACGATCAGCCGTTGACGCCTGACCACGGCTGGCCCCTGCGTGCCCTGGTTCCCAAGCGGTATTTCTGGAAAAGCGCCAAATGGATTCGGGGCGTCGAGTTCATGGCAGGCGACCGCTCCGGCTTTTGGGAGCAGAACGGCTATCACATGGAGGGGGATCCCTGGCGGGAAGAGCGGTTTGGGTGGTAACCGCCCATTAACAGACGGTGTGGGTTCAACGTTCAAGGTTCAAAGTTGAATCCACCGGCTGTTGTTTCTAACTTACGGTAGCCCGCTAAACGCCGTCACCCGGCATAGATCGAAGTCGGCGACCGCCACCGTCCCATCCTCGCCCACGGCGATGCCGACCGGATGCCCGAATTGCCCGCTGCCTGTACCGCGCCCGCCAAATTGGGCGAGAGGGCTGAGATCATTGTTGAGAACCAACACCCGTCCGCCTTCCGGATCGGTGAGGAACACCCGCCCGTTGGCGGAGACCGCCAGGTGGGGTGAAGCGACCGTATTCGCTTCCGGGCTGGGATAGCGTCGCATTTGGCCGCTGGCGAGGTCAACGCGCCACAACGCCGCGGATGTCGGCTCCGCCACATAGAGGATTCCGGCCGTGCTGACGGCGGCGTCGGTGGGCTGGCCGGGACCAAGCTCCTCTTCGGGGCCGCCAAACTGGTTCAACCGCTGTCCATTGGCATCGGTTTGCAGCACGCGCACGCCGCCCGTGTCAGCGATGAAGTACTGACCATCGGCGGTGACGGTGAACCCGCGCGGCCGGTATGTGGTCAGTTCCGCCCCAAACTGGCGGATGAAGTCTCCCTCCGGCGTCCATAGCGATATGACTTGATTGACCGCATCCAGCACGGCGATCTCGCCATTTGGCGTCACAGTGATGTCGAATGGTTCGGTGAACTGACCCTCACCTTCGCCTGCCTCGCCCCAGGAGCCGATATAATCTCCATCCGGGCTGATGCGAACCACGCGCTGGCCGACGGAATCCGTCACATAGATGTATCCATCGCCGTCGATTGCCACGCCGGCCGGATTCAATAGTTGCTCTGCGCCCTCGCCACAGACGCCATACGTCCACAGCACAGCCGGCTCAGCCGCGGGGAATTCGCCGACTTCGTCCACGATGACGGCTGGCGGCAGCGGGGCTTCATCGGACTCAGGTTGTAGCAGGTCTTCGACCTGGGGTTCGGATTCTACAGCCGGGGGTAGGAACTCGGGCGGCGGGGGCAACACCAGTCCTTCGGGCAGATTCTCTTCGACCGGGTACAGATAAGCGCCGGGGATAATGCTCTTGCCGCCGGTGGGGGGCTGCCACCAAAGTTGCATCTCGCGGGAGCCGCCCAATTCGTTGTACAACACCTCGATGTCGTGGAAACCCTCGGTCAATTCGATCACGCCCTCGCGATACTCCGAGCCGTGCGAGCCGCTGTTGTCGACGACCAACTGCCCATCCACATAGACCAGCGAGCCGTCATCCGAGCGCGTGCCGAACACATAGCGACCGCTGGTCGGCGCGGCTACCTTGCCCACCCAACGAATGGAGAAAGGCTCGCGCAGGGCGGGATTGGGCAGAATAAACAGGTCGCGCTGGATCAGGCTGGGCGTGCCCGACCAATCGGGAGTGGCATAATAGTATCCCACTAGGCCGTTGGAAGCGCCGGGTAATGTATAGAGTGCTGAGGCGTCGACCAGGGACATCTCGGAGTTCTGCGGCGTGGCCCAGCGCAGACGCAATCGGCCGGGATTCACATCGGCTTCATAGGACACCCGCAGCCCGTGGAAACCGCCCGGAAGCGTCTTTTGTATCTGTTCGCTGCCATCCTGTGCGGTCAGGACTTCGATGTCGTCCAGATAAAGCGTCGCCTGCCCACCCTCGGACAACAATTCCAGGGTGTATTCGCCAAACTGCGGCACCAACAGCGCGCCTTCGTACTGGGCCAGGAAGGGCGGCGCCATGGGCGGGGCGATAGAGAAATCGACATCAATTGTGGACGCCTGACCGCCGCTCATGGGGGGCACGGCTCTGTCTCCGCCGGAATAGCTGACCTGCAATCCCCGCGCGGCATCGAAAGCAAATCGGGGCACGCTAAAGGTGAGGTAGAGCGGACGGTCGAACCTGTCGCGGTGAATCTGATATACGCCGTCGGGATAGAGTTGTTGCAGCAACGGAACCAGGCGTTCGTCCACCGGTTCGAGCACGAAGATCACATCGGCGCCGGGGTCTTCGCGCAGAGGCACGTGGCGACCCAGATTGAGCGGAGTGATGTCGTGCTCGCCGCCGATGTAATGCACGGCGGAGTGATGGGTCAATTGCGGGGCCATGAAAATGCGTGATTCCGGCGGCACATCGGCCAGATACTCGCCTACGGCCGATTCATTGGGGCTGTACGCCGCCCATACCGAAGGATCGACCGCCTGCACCCGAAAATAGGTATTGATATTCGACAGCATGACCAGAACAGCCACGGCGCCGAGGCCGATGGCCAGGGGACGCCAGCGCTTCTGGCCCCAGGCATCGGTCCAGGCCCACCAGAATTGCTGGAAGACGGCCGCGACCAGCAGATAGATGACCGGCACGAGTCCGATGGGACGGCGGGCTGTGGGAGCTTCGTGCGCCACAGAGAGCACGGCCAGGCTGGTCACGCCCACGAACCACACGAGATAGAGGAAGGGCATCTCTCGCCATACCCATCGAATCGCCCAGATGATCCCCAAAACCAGCGTCGCCGCAATCACGAATTGTAGCAGCGGCGCGCCCGGCAGGTTGTTTAGTGCAGCCGCATCGCCCTGCACGTTGAACATCAACAGGGTCTTGCGCAGGTTCGACCACAACGGAGCGTACGAACCGGCGGCTTCGACATCCCGGAAGACCGAGATATGGTTGATGCGGGAAATGAAGACATTCCAGTTGCGAATAATGTACACGCCCAGCGGCGCTACCCCGACCACCGCGCCGGCGGCGAAGACGACCATGCCTTCCAGGTCGCGGCGAATGCGATGGCGATGGGCGATGAGCCAATAGAGGAAAAAGACGCCGACGAAAGCGGGGACAATGCGATAGGCCGTGTATGTGTTCATGCCCAGCGCCAGCATCAACCCCGACAGCCCCCACCAGCGCCTGCGCCCACTCTTCAATGCCTTGATCATGAACAGCATTTGCAGCGACAGCACCAGCGGCATCATAATCAGTTCATAGACGATGCGGCTGAAGGTGATGTGCCAGCGGTCGGCGGCAACCAGCGCGGCTGTAATCAACGCCAACCGTTGGCCGTAGACCTCGCGCGCCAGGAAGTACACGGCGACGACCGTCAATGTCCCCACCAGAGCCGAAACCATGCGCATGGAAGTCACCGTCTGGCCGAACAACGAGATCGATCCGGCGATCAGGTATGTGAACAACGTGGCCTGGCCTTCGTTGGTTTCGGCGTAGGGGATGTACGGGTAGTTGCCGCTCAACCACTTCAGGGCGTCCAGGCCATTGTTACACTCGTCCGACTGACAGCCGTTTGGGTAAACGTCGAGCGCATAGAAGCGCACCGCCGCCGCCAGCAGGATGATAACCAGGAGCAGGAGGGCGGCCACCCGTCGATCGAGGACGATGTCCAGCCAGGCTCGCGACGCCTGCTCTTCGGCCTTTGGGTCGGGGCTGGGCAAATCGAGCCACAGACTGATCACAAATAGAACTATCGCAACCAGCCACAGCCAGAACGCCCAACCGCCATAAACTCCCGACCAGAAACTCGTGGAGGCGATGGCCGTCAACACCAGGGCGATGGCAGCCAGGGCGATGCCACGATATTGCCACTTGCGGCGCAACGGGATATCGGGCCAGGGCGATGGACGGCGCGAAGCCAGGGCGAAGATGACGCCCGCAATCAGGAAAACGATGGCCGAATCGCGCGTAATACCGCCGCCGCTGAGCCAGCGCTGGCCGACCAGGGCGAGTATGAGGGCGATCAGAAGGTAAATCAGGCGAGACATGCCAGAGACAATTCTAGAGCGAAACCGGGTTGGCTGCTACTTTTGCGGTTGCAGGTAAGAGGGGGCGACAGGTTGCAAAGACTGGCCTGGCGGCGCCCAGAAGAATTCAAGAGATTTCCCGCCGCCGCGCTGGAAGTAATCGATGCGGATTGGGTGCGGTCCCGCCGTCAATTCAACGACAGCCGAAACCTGATTGACGGTGTCGGGATTGAGGGATTCGCCGACCAGCCGGTCATCGAGCCAGAAACGCACGCCGTCGTCGGCGTCGAGCCTGAACGAATAGGTCCCGTCAACAGGCGCCAGCAATGAACCCGTCCAGGTGGCGCTGAATGAGCCGAAAATGGGTTCCGGTTCTGGCCAGGCGGTGAGCAGATAGGGATCGATTTGCTCCATGAGGACTGGCGGCTGCCAATCTTCACCGGCATAATAAACGCCGGTCAGGCCGCGCCCGCTGGGGGGGAGCCGGAAAAGGGCGGAGTCAGGGGCAGGCCCGTAGCCGGTGGGCGCTTCCCAGAAGAGGATGGGTTCATCGCTCGCCAGACCGGCGGGAAGGTCGCTCACTTCCAGGGCGTGAAGACCTCGGCCTAAAAATCGCGCTGTTCCGTCCAGCGGCTTGCCATCTAATGTGGCGGAGGCGACGGACGCCGTGCTCAGGGCGTAATGGCCGCTGGCAGGGATATACAGCCCTTTGATTTCCGCGGCGGAGTCGGCGCGATTGCGGGCTTGCAAGGCGCTGATTTCATCGCCAGGAATGGTGACGCTGAGGTAGAAGGGCTGACCATATCGGTCGGTCACCAGTTCTGATGTCGTCCCCGGATAGAAGTAACGGAAGTATTCCAACAGATATTCGAAATGCGTGTCGAGCAAGAAGCTGGCATTGTCGCCGTTCAGATCGGGCAGGGGCAGGTCGAGGGCTGGGTCGGCCAATTGATAGCCGGGCTGGGCAAGTCCGCCGCCAAGCCTGGCGAAGGGCGAATAGGAGATCGGGCCGAGGTCGATGCCGAAAGGTTTGGATGGCTCGTAGGCCAGAAAGCGCAGGGGCGAGAAGTAATACAGGCGAGGGCTGAGGTACAATTTGTGGTCGTCACGTTTCGCCAGCACTTCGCCGGCGACGGCGGTTTCAAGAGGTGAGAATCCGATGTAAACGGAATGATCTTCGGCCTGCCTGTTGAAATAGGTGTCGAAGTTGAGCCGCCCGGCCGCCAGCAAACCGAGTGCAGCGATTCCCAGCCATAACCATCGCCACCAAGCTTTCTGACGCAGTGGAAAGACGAATCCGCGCAGGCTCAGGTCGTACACATCGGCGGCCAGCAAAGCGATGGCGGGCGCAACAGCTAGGGTGCGATAGGCCTGGGGCGATTCGTTCAGTTGCGAGAGGATGCCGCCCAGCAGCGTGATCACTATCCAGATAATCAGCATTCCATATTTGTGGCTGCGCCATCGCCAAATCGCCCACGCAAATCCCAGCAAGAAAAATGCGCCGGTGATCGGATCGAGCATGGGTTCGCCAGGCAGATTGTGCCGGGCGTTGCCGTCGCCTTGGACGTGGAACATCAAGACATGACGTTTGGCCGACTCGACCAATGGTTCCAGACTGCCGCCCGTGGCCTTGATATCGGCTTGAATGCTGACCTGCTGGCTGCGGTTGAGAAAGGTGAATGGGTTCTGATAATAAGTAATAGCCAGCGGCGCGAAAGTTGCCGCATAAACCACGGCGAAGACAATCATACCTTGCCAGTTGCGGCGGAAGAAGCCGCGTTGAACCAGGATGCGATAGAGGAGGTAAAGAGCGATGCCCAGCGCCACAAGCCGGATCGCCAGATACGTATACATGCCCAGACCCAGCGCCAGCCCGGCCAATGCCCAATCACCCCAATGCCGTCGCCGCGCCGCCCGCATGATCAGGAAAAGGGCCAACACTTGCATCAGCGGCGGGTACACCTCGTTCCAGCCCCAGCGGCTCATGTTCAGGTGCCAGCGATTGAAGGCGAGGAAAGCGGTCGCGAACAAAGCGGGACGCACGCCGAACATCTCGCGGCCCAGGAAGTAGAGCGCCAATACGGTCAGTATGCCTGGCAACAACGACTGCACCTTGATGGCGAATACCGTCGTGCCGAACAGGCGGAAAAAGATCGATTGCAGGTAGACGAACCCGTTCGGCGTTTCGAACCAGCCGGTGCCAAAGAAATCGATGGGGTGCCCTTCTAGAATACGTAACGCGTCCAGGGCGGCGTTGGTCTCGTCCACAAAGATGCCGGGAGGGACGCTGTCCAGTTTGTAGACCCGGAAAAATATGGCAGCCACAATGATGGCGATGAGCAGGATCGCCTCGACCCATTTTGAACGCAGAAAACCGCCCTCTGGTGGCGCTGGCGTCACGCTCGTTTTGGCCAGGCTATTTGAGGAGGTTTTCTCGTCCTCATCGTCGATGTCCGTTTCCAGACCGATTGCCCTCAGTTTGTATCCGGAAGGCCGGGGGCCGATCACCGGCTGGGGCGAGGTCTGTTCGCTCTCGACTGATGGCGTAGATTCGAGTGGACTCTCAACGGTCGGGCTGCGGCGCAGGTCGAGTTGCCCGATCAGATAGGCGGCAATCACGAGCAAAATCAGTCCGCCCGCCCAGCGCCAGGCCATATCCCAAACGAATTGATCCGACCAGATGTCGAGCAAAGCCCAGACGATCAGCCCTAGCCCGCCCAGCGCCACCGCCGCGCCGATGACCTGGGTGCGGCGTGCTCGCTGAGGGCCTGCTTCCGGCAGCGGTTCGCTGCGCGGCCAGGCAAGATCGATCCGCCGAAAGCTGTAAACGCCGGCAACCGCAGCCAGGGCAAAGGCGATGCCGCCCTGCCAGCGGGTCGCTTCATCTGGCAGCCAAAAAGCACCCAACAGCGCCAGGGCGACGGCAGCGAGCGTGGTGATGGCGGTCAGCATGAGGATGGGGGGAGTCTTATCGAGGGAGCAACCGGGAGCGGTGGGGTCAGTTAGGGCAGCCCTTCGAAACGCATGAGGCGATGGTTGTCGGCATCGGCCACCCAGAGCGCGCCATCGGGGGCGATGGTCACGCCGTTCGGCAGGCCGAATTCGGAGGGCGCAGCACCGAATTGGCCGATGGTAGCCTTGGCATTGCCCTCGCTGTCCCACACGAAAATCCGCCAGCCGGTCGGGTCAGAGGCGTAAACATTCCCGTTCGGACCGACGGCGATAAAGGGTTTGGCGAAAATGTCTTCGCCCTCCCAACCCGGCACCGTCCATTCCTTGGCGAACTGATAATCGGGCGAGAATTTCTGCACACGGCGGTTCCAGGCGTCGGCTACGTAGATATTGCCTTTGGCGTCCACGGCGATTCCGACCGGCTCATCGAAATAGCCGACATCGATGCCCGCGCCGCCAAACTGCGTGAGGAAATTGCCATCCGCATCGAACACCTCGACGCGCTTGTTGCCGGTGTCGGTGACGAGCAGATTGCCATCGGGCGTGAACGCCAGCCCGCGCGGCCCCCAGAACACGCCGCCCTGGCCGAGTTGTCCATCGGTGGAAACGAATCCGCCCCAGCTATTGACGAATTGGCCTTCGGGGTCGAAAACCTGAATACGATGATTCCAGGTATCGGCGATGTAGATATTGCCGTTCGGCCCGATAGCGATGCCCCAGGGTTCATTGAATTGGCCGGTCTGTTCACCGAAGCCGCCAAAGTCGAAGGCGTAGCTGCCGTCGGGGTTGAATACCTCGACCCGATGATTGCCGGAATCGAGCGCATAGATACGGCCATCCTCGGCCACGGCCAGATTGCGCGGCTGCTGCATTTGCCCAGGCCCAGAGCCGTTGATCCCACCCACCAGTTGCGTGGCGTCCGGCAGTTGGTACTTGTCGGCAAAGGGATCGACAATCGTCTCAGCCTCGGTCGTCGGGGCGACGCCCAGGTCCCATATCTCCGAGGCGATGTCCTTGCGTACAAACATCACGAACCGGTCGGAGGGATCCCAGTCGGCCAGGGGTTGCTGATAGCGCCGGTAAAGCAGGATATCGAGGATATTCTCGCGGACTTGCGGATCACGCAATCCCGCCATGATCTGCGTCAGGGTGATGCCTTTGTACGTCTCTTTCGGCCACCATATCTGGCGATAGGGGATGCGGTAGTATTGGTTTCCCAGGAAGGGCTTGACCTTGCCCTCGTTTTCGGTGCCGACGATCACCACCGGCACATCCCGCAGATAATCGCGCGAGGGCGTGGCCCCAAAGAATTTCTTATTGGGGAAGTCGCGGAAATACCACTCAAACGGCCAGGTCGATTCGTTGTCGTAGGCGAAGGCAAGCTGGTTTTCGCCCACGGTGCGGCGCGATATTTCGGCCAATTGGTTGACCACGACCTTGATGTCGGGCGTGCCGTGCGCGTAGACGCCGGGTTCGGTGGGCAGGTCGTAGTTCACATAATTGTAATAAAAACTGGTGCGCAGCCACATGAAACTGAGCACGCCAAAGAGACCAAACAGGGTCATTTGCCGCGATATCCGCCCGCCGACGCTGCGCATCTTGCGGAAGATGACATAGCCCAGTCCGGCCACCAAAGCCAGACTGGCAATCCAGGCCATGGTATCGCTCAGCGAGTCGAGATCGCTGCCGCCGAAGGGACGCAGGCGCAAAAACGCAATCAAGGCCAGCAGCCAGAATGGAACCGCCAGTAGCAGCCACCAGGCGCTGAGCGAACGCACCCTGCCCCAATCGACCAGCCTCAATCTTTCGGCCAGATACCAGCCGCCGAAGATGCACATGGGCACAGCGAAATGAGTGGACAGCCAGGGCATTTTCTCGCCCGCCCAGGTGTACGCTCCCCAGGTCGCCAGAATCCACCAGACCAGGAAGAGCAGCCATTCCGTGCGAAGTGCGGTCGGGCTGGCGTTGTCGTCGCCGGTGGGGTCAAGCGCCCGTCGTCGAATCGCGCGCCAGGCGATGGCGATACCGCCCAGCAGGCTGAGCAGCAGCGGGATATATTCGTAGATCGGCACGATCATAAAATAATAGAAGATAGGCTGGCTGCCGCGCTGCACCGCCTGTTGCGCCAGCCAGTATCCCATGCTACCCACTAGCCCGGTGGCGATACCGTTGCCGTTGGTGAAAAAGGTGGTGAAAAACAGGATCATGACCGCGTAGAAAACGCCCAAACTCACCAGATAACGCTCGCGTCCCCAGATAAAGCCAACTGCGCCGAACAGCAGCAGCATGAAGATAAAGATGGAAGCGCCGGTCATCACATTCGGCTGCAACACATTGCCGACAATCGAGACATTCTGGGGATTGGCCCCGAAAATCTTGATCGGGAAAGCGGCGAACAGAGGAGCCGACAGGGTGATGATCCACACCACCACATCGATCTCACGCATTTCCCGCAGGTGATCCTGCCCGTACCCGCGCCAGAGCAGGAACAGCGAGAGCATAACCAGGGCCAGCCCGACCAACAAGACCGGCCACATGACCATGTTGCCAAACCGGGGACTGCGCACCAGCTCATCCATCGGAGCATGCAACGCCTCGTTCATAGGGTAGATGACGACCATAGCGCCGAGGCCCAACAGGATGAAGAAAGGCCACTTCAATCCTTTGGCCGACCAGGGTTGGGTCAGTAATTTGACCGCCAGCCACACCAGAAAGAATCCGGCGATGATCATGGCGTAGATATACGAGACTTCTTTGGTGATATACAGGAATCCCAGCGAGGCAGCCAGCCACACCAGATTCTTGCGTTCGCCGGTCTGCAAGAAGCGAAATGCCAGGATGACGATAGCCGTGGCGAAGAAGATGGCCGACATGTCATGGCGGATGTAGCGGCTGTGGTACAGCAACATGGGTGAAACGGCCAGCAGCAAAGCCCCAATAAACGCACCCAGACGTCCGGCCCAGGGACGGGCGAACCACATCATCGCCACCAAACCAACACCCGTCAGAACCGGCCAAAGGCGGGCGGAAAAATCGCTGGCCCCGAACAGGAAGTAACTTGCCGCCGTCATATGGAACAGCAACGGCCCGTGCATCAGCGGGTCATGGCGGAAGCCCACGCCGTTATAGAGATTGTAGCTATACAGCGTGTGAAGGCTCTCGTCGTGGCTCATCGTCCGGGCGCCAAGTTCGTAAAGGCGTAACACCAGAGCGAGGAGCAGCAGCACGATCCAGCCGATTTTCTCCCAATTCAGCCGCAGCGCTGTGATGGCCGGGCGGTCAAGGAGAGATTGTGAGGGAGGTGGGGATTGGGTTGTCGTCATGGCGATATGGAAAGATGAAAGGGTATTTATTGCGGAGGCGTTTCACGACTCGCGATTATTCAAGAGTAAATACAGACGTGTCAGCCCAGAGGACTTCGTTCTCGGTGGGGATGATCCAGGGCGCGTTACGGAACAGCGCCCATTCGATCTGATCACGCAACGGGGCATCTGCCGGGTCCCAGGCGTCGAAGATGGCGAAATCCTGCCCGGCAAAGCGCTCGGTGAGGGGGAGTTGTCGAGCAGCCGGGGCGACGACGAGGGGTGGGGCCGTTTCCAGACCGGCGCTCTGGGCGACGTCGAAGGCCAATGCCTGCCGCAAATACCAGTGCAGGACATCATCCGAACTGCTGCCGCTGATCAGAGCAACCGGCAGCGCCCATTGCTCACCTCTGCTGCTGCGCTCGCTGATGTCGACTGCCGTCGCCACCAGATCGTAGACGCCTGAGCGCGTGTCAGTTTGATACAGGGCGGCGAAGCGCGGCGGGGAGACATCATAGGCCATCCCCCAGGCCGTGGCGAAATTCAGCAGCGCCAAAACGCCGATGAGAACACTGGCCGCAGCCAGCAAAATGGGCCGAAAGCCGATGAAGAACCCAAATACAATGGTAAGCAACAGCGCGACGGCCAGGGCGCTGCCCAAAAGGATGAGGTTATTCGTGTCGCTTGAGCTGGCATAGCCGGTGAGGGCCAATCCGCCGAGAATGATCATGACGAATACGACTACAGCGTAAAGCGTCGTCTCGACCTGCGAAAAGTCCAGCCGTTTGATCAGATAGATTATCGCGGACGCCGCCGGAAGCGCAGCCAGCAATGTGATGATGCTGCGAGTGTGCACTGCATAGGGGCCTTGCATGATGGCGATCAGCATCATGACCAATGAAGCGAAAGCCAGCGCCCGTAGTGCGCCCGACCGTTTGCGCAGCCTCACCGCAGCGACGATCCCCAAGGGGATGACCAAAGGCTCATCCAGCGCCAGCCGGATCAGTCCCCATAGCCAGCCCTTTGGCGAAAACGTGAACGAAGACAGCCATTGGCTCCAGTTCTGCGCAGCCAGGCCCAGCCCGCCGATTTGTGAGAAGAAAGCTGTGCCCAGGACAAGAAGGACGGAGGTGAAGATAATCAGATGGCTGAGATGCGGGCGGGGCAGATTTTGTCCGCGGCGGGAAAGAATCATGACCAGGGCCAGAGCCAGCAAGGCGGAAGGCGCCGCCGGGCCGCCGATGAAGATAAGCGCTGCGCCGATCGCCAACAAAGTCCAGCCTGAATCCTCGCTCGCCCGTACGCGCCACCATCCGGCCAGGGCCAGCGCCAACGCAAAGACGACCAGTGCGGCGCCATCGCCGCGGCGACCAAACGCATTCACCAGGGGCGAGAAAGTGAGCAGGGTGGCGGCCAGCAAAACAGCCGGGCGGTTGAACCAGCGCCGCCAATCGTACAGCACAAAAATCAGTCCGACAGAAGCCGCATAGGGCCAGAACCGAACCAGGGCGTCGTGCGCGCCGAAGAGAAAGAAGGTGGCCGTTTCCAGACTGAAAAGTAGGGCGATGCCGGCATCGAGCGTCGGGGCGAGACCCTGACTGGCCTGCCACGCTCGCAGCGCCGTCTCCGCTTCGGCAGGCGCCAGCGGCCTTGCGCCCAGGTCGATGAGTCGCACCACGACGGCCAGAACGATGAGCAGGGCGTAGGCAAGCTGCTCGACGGTCACACGATCCGACCACGATGATCCGGCGCTGACTTCCGGTGTCATCGCACTCGGTGTGATCACTTGGCTGCTATGTTGATGAGTGCTCATGAATGAAAAATGCGCGCAGATACGTCGGGCACGCTAAAGTGGAGTGTAACAGAGCTTTGTTGCGGAATCATTACGAGCATGTGAGTAGGTGATAAAATCAGGTTCGGGGTTCGAAGTCGAGCACATTGCCGAGAGTTGCAGTTTTACGCAATGACAACTGTGCAATCTAGCTAACCTCGAACATAGCACCTCGAACTCATACAAATCAAGCGCCGCGCCAGGCATAGACGGTGTAGTCGCCCGATTCGAAGACCGGCTCCCAAAGGAGGCTATAAGCACGACGCCGGTCGGGGGGGATGCCGTACTTGCTTAGTTCGCGCGGGCCGACGATCAGGTAATCGACGCCGAATTCATCGACCGTCTGCGCGATGGCGGCGGTGTCCAGATTGCGATAGATGGCCTCGATCAATGGCTCACGGCGACCGGGTTCATCGTACGTGCCTCGCCACTGCAATTCATGGCCGCCCCAGCCCAGCAACGCAGCCCGGCCGCTGTGCGCCGAAATCGTGTTGAAGTCGGAATAGGAGCCGCCCGGCGCTTCTACAATTACGGCGTCGGGCGACGTATGCGTGCGCAGCCATGCGATCACGGCGGCTTCGTCGGGCCGGAATTGGGAGACGAAACGAGCGCCATCGAGCGAGGGTTCGCCGCGGAAGTTGTCGGCTTTGCTGGGGATGGCCAGGATGGGATAGACAAGGCCGCCGAGGATGAGCACGGCCATGATCGCCTGGGCGGCGATGCGCAGCCCGCGTGACGCCCGCGTGACGACGAAATACAACGCATACGTCGTGCCGACGGCCATCATGATCCAGGCCTGATAATAAAACTTGAAGACGGTGTTCATGCGGGTGCCGAAGGTGTCGCGAAGGAACACGAATTCAGTGCCATAGGTGAGGAGCAACGCGGTGAAGAACAGCGCCAGGGTGAATGCGAGATTGCGACACGGCTTCTCGGCCCGATCCGACCAGGCTTGCGCCGCCAATGCCCCAATCGCCGCCAGCAAAATGCCGATGAGGATCCAGGTCGCCGGCGTCAACAGCCGCAACCGCAACACCTGCGGGATGATCTGGCTGGCCGGGATGCCCAACAACTGCTCGATCTGGGTGCGCAGTCCGGGCACGAGATAAGCCGTGAACAGGCTGGCGAGCAGGAAGATGGCGGGGAGCAGCAAAACGACCAGCAGCCAGCGAATGAAGGTCGAGCGAGGGGCAGGCGTGCGCCGGGCGGCTACAATCAATAACAAGATGATGGCAGCCAGGAAGGGGCCGAACATCAGGCCGTATTGCACCAGCCGCGTGGGATTGTAAAAATTGGGGAAGATGCCTTGCGCCTGCGAGCTGAAACTGAGATAGAAGGGCAGATAACCGAAGAAACCGATGATGGCGAGGCTGAAAAAGGCCAGCAGGATTTCTCGCCACAAGGGCGCATGCAGCAATCTGCCCGCCAGGCCCCGGCGCAGCGCGTAAACCAGCGTCATCAGAAAAAGGTACATGGGAAAATCCCATGTATTCAAAAAGCCCAACGCGCCCAGCGCCAGGCCATAGATGACCAATCCCCAACTATCCAACCCGAACCCGGCCCGAACTCTGCCCCAGGCCGCATTCCAGCCCCCGCCATCGTCGCCGTCCCCAGCCTGTACTCCGCGGATCAGGCTGAGCGCCATGGCGATCACCAGCAGCACAAAGGGGATGCCGAGCACATGCGGGTGCATGTCGCCCAGCAGGAAGCTGAAGAACGGGAACTCGTCGATCAATTCCTGGCTGGATGTGCGGGCGAAGTTGTAGTCGTGGATGGTGCGCGAAGCCCGCCACCACCACCAGAAAGCGCCAGGGCTCCAGCTCCCCGTCACGGGCGCATCGACCAATTCCTTCACATCAAAGAAACGCATCATGGCGGGCGACATCAACCCGCGGGCATGGATGGATTCGAGCACGCCCTCCAGGTTGCCCATGATCCCAACCAGCAAACTTCCCAACAGCCCATACAGCATGCCTCGGCGCGGCGACGCCGGTTTGTCATCATCGCTGACGACGAGGTTATAACCCAGACCGAATGCGCCGAGCAGGGTGAGGGCGAAGATGCTGGCCAGGCCCAGGTTGAAGGCGATGCTGGGGGCGACGCCGCTGAGTTGCACCAGGGCGTTCAGTTGCACGTAGCCGAAATAATAATAGCTGATGCCGTAGCCCGACAGCCAGGGGTCGTGCGGGGGAAATTGCGGCGAGTTGAGGATGCCGTTGAGGAATGCGAATTCCATCGGCTTCTCGGTGCCGGCAATGTCGGGATTGTAGGCGCGGAAGATCGTCCAGGCCGCCATCGCCGCCAGAAAAAGGATCTCCGCCGCCAGGATGTGGCCCCGCCGTTGCCATAACTCGACCAGCAGTGGTTGCTCGCCCGACTCATCCCGCTGCCAGCCTGCTCGGCCCAGCCACACGCCCACCCCCGCGAAGAGCAGCATCGCCAGCACGATGCCGCCACTGGTATTGCGCAGCAGGCCAAAGGATGCGCCGATCCACAGCAAGTAGCTGGCTCCGAGCAGGCCCAACGCCTTGGCAAAGGCATAGCCCCGATCCGGCAGGAAGCGGAACAGCCGCCAGGCCAGAGGCAAGGCGATCAGGCCGAATAGTTGGATGAGAAGCCAGAAACGGAGAAAATCAAACATGGGGAGTGAAGTAATGATCAGTGGTCAATGAGGAATACCTGCCCAATCACTGAAGTTGATAGATAGTAACTCCATCATTCTCGAATACGATCTCGGCCTGACCGGAATCAACCAGGACGTCGAATTTCGCCAATTGTTCGGGTGAGAACAGGGTGCGTTCGAGCTGGCCGACGTACACATATTCGACGCCGATTTCGTCGGCGATCTGCTGCATGCGGCCCACGTCGGTCGTTTCCCAGAATTCCCGGCCAATCTGCTCGCGCGGGCCAGTCTGCCAGCCCCAGCGCTGTTCGCCTTGGTGTTGGCCCAGGAAGCCGGGCAGGCCGGTCATGGAGGTGACGCGCAGGCCGCCTGCCCGATAATAATCATAGCCCGCATTTTGGCCGTTGACCGGATACCAGGAAGCAGGCGCTTCCGCTAAAACCGGCGTGCCGGTGACATTCTCTTGCAGCCAGCGGATGGCCTCGTAATCGTAGCTGAGGTCGATCTCGTTCGAACCGTCGGGCCAGAAGTACTTGCCGACCGTCATAAAGGCCATGCCGTCCAGGGTATTGCGAGCCGGTCGTTCGCCGGGGAAACGGTCGTCGACACGGCTGGCCGTGCCCAGGATGGGGAAGAAGAGGCCGAGCGCGAGCAGAATGACGAACAACGCATTCCAAAGCCAGCGCCAGCCGCGTACCCACTTCGCCACGGCGTCGAGCAGGTCGGGCAATGCCGCCGCCGCCGCAATTCCAAACATGACCCACACCTGGGTGTAGAATTTGAACAGGGTGTTCATGCGGTAATAATCGCCGTGCTGGCGATTGAATATGCCCTCACCGCAACCGCAAAGGAAATCCTTCAGATAGAAGACCTCGACGCCGACCAACACCAATGTGGCGGTGAAGAACAGGATAACCCGAAATTGCGATTCGGCGGTGGTGGTGCGACGGAAGAGGAAGAGGAACAGCAGGGCCAGCGGCGTCAGCAGCAATCCGATGACGCCATAGCCGAGGAAGGCGAGGATGATGGACAGCAGGGCGGCGATGCCGGTGAGGGTGAGACCAAACGAGTGATGCCAGTCGGGCGTCGTCAGGGCGCTGAATTTGTCGAGGAAGCGGGCGGGCTGTTGGAAATGGTTGAGGATGCCCGCCATCCAGCACAACGCCGCCACATCCCCCGGTTTGCGCCGCAATTCTACGAGCACATAAGTCAAAAGAATGAATATAAAGAAGCCCCAGATGCGCAGCCACGGCCCGGCCTCGGTCTTGATGTAAGTCAGGCCCAGGCCGGTGTTGAAGACGGTGGTGTAGTGGCGGAAGAAGGGCGAGTAGAGCAAGAAGGTAAGTGCGCCAAGTCCGGCCACAAAAACGATCGTGGGCAGAATCCGAATCTTGCCGGAGCCTTTCCATTCGCGCACCAGCCAGGCCAGCACGGCGATGCCCAGATAGGTGGGCAAATCCCAGGTGTTGATCACGGCGATGGCGCCCAGGGTCAGCGGCAGGAATGCCAGGAACCAGAACCCGCCCCAACGGCCTGCCTCCCCCCACCGTTTTCCGAAGCCCGCCACCAGGTTGTAGCACAAGGCCAGGAACAGTACGGTGAAGGGGATGCCGATCATGTGCGGGTGCAGGTCGGCAAATAGATACGACCAGAAGGGGAATTCGTTGATCGTGAAGGGCAGCACCCGCGACGGCGTCCAGAAATTGTAGCCCGGCAGATCGGCCTGCCCGCCGATTACCTTACCGATGCCGCTGGCGATCTGTACGCCGCTTTGCAGGAAGGGGATGTTCGAGTTAAAGCTTGTGCCCGCCCTTTCCCCGATCTGGCGGAAGAAGATCAGCCCGCCTTCCAGATTGCCCATGACCACCACGAAAAACACGCCGAGCAAAGCGATGATCGTGCCCCGCCCCCACCACGGAGAGGAGACAACCCGCTTCCGTTTGGGAATCAGGCTGTAAACCAGGGCAAAGATGCCGGAAGCCGTTAGGGCGAAGAGGGTGGGGATGGCAAGGTTGAAGGCGATGCTGGATGTGATGCCGGTCAGTTTGATCAGGCTGGCGAGGACCTGATATCCGTAATAGTAGTAATTGATGTATCCGCCGGCGAAATAAGGATCGATAGCGGGGAAGTAGGGCGTGCGCAGGATGGCGTTGAGGAACGCGAATTCCATGAGCTTCTCGCCGCCCTGCCAGGGCTGCCACAGGTCGGGATTGAGAATGCGGATGAAGATGAAAAACAGGAATGCCCCCGTAAAGACGCCCTCGCTCAGCAACAGCAACCGGTGATGGCTGCGCACAAACGCCCGTATCTCGGTTCGCCTCGATCGGAACGAAACGAATGAGATCAAAAGCAGGATGACGAGAGCGATCAAGGTCGGCAGGAGGGTGTTGGTCAGGATGCGGGTGGAGGGGATGATCCAGGCGATCCAGGCCACCAACACGAGGCCGAGTGCCCGGCTGAATCCGTAACCCCGGTCGCGCAGGTGCGGAAAGACGACGAATGCCAGCGGCCAGGCGATGACGCTGACGAGAAGCAGCGCCAGCCACCACACCAGCAGCGAGACGAAGCTGTTGGTGCTCCACGGCGCCCAGGCCACCTGACCGACATCGGGCAACTCGCCCACAGGCTGGTCGAGCAACAGGTCGGGCGGGGCTTTCTCACCGTCGGGAGGCGGGGGTTCGCCGCCCCGGTCTTGGGGGCGCTGGCCGGTGTAACCGGGAATGGCGCTCTCCCAGGTCCCGCCCAATAGCGCATCCCATTCCTGATCGCTCAACTCGCGTACTTTTTGGTAAATCAGCACGCGGGGATGGTCGTACACCCAGAAGCTTTCATCCGCGCTCTGATCGGGGATGTCGATGCCAAAAAGGTTGGGATAGGCGGTGAATTCGGCAGCCAGTTCATAGCCCAGTTCGCCATCGAAGAGCAGATCATAGAACTTGGTGCTCATAGGATAGCGTTCGGGCAGTTTCGGCAGCGCCCCATACAGGCGCTTGGTCGCCAGCACGTAATAATCACCCTCGCGCATGTTCTGGCGCAGGATCTCGTACTTGGCGGCGTTGTCCTCTTCGTACATGGGCATGACAACGTTCTGCCAACCATGCGCGCCGGGATAGCCGTCCGGGATCGGCAGTTGCAAAGGCATGCCCTCTTCCCAGTGCTCGGTGATCCATACGCTGTCGTCGGGGATGTTCTCGTACATCCATTTGGATGCAGTGATAAACGTGTGCTCACGGCCATAGACGCCATGGACAAAAGCCAGCGCCCACAGGATCGTCGGGAGCAGGACGATGGCGCTGAGGATGGAGAAGGCGCGGTTCGTTCGTCTGGCCGCGCTCGTCGCCGGGGCCGGCGGTTGGGGCGAGTCCCAAAGCTGGAGCCAGCGGTCGAGGCGGGAGGGGGGCGGAGTTCGGAGTTCCGGGTTCGGAGTTCCGGGTTGGGCATTGTCGAGATCGGAGGTCAGAGATCGGAGGTCAGCCTGGGTATCCTCAAACGTGGCTGCCTCGTTCAATGCGAGCGCGTTGGAGTCCTCGATCTCATCCTCTCCAACCACCAATGCTCCATCACTTCCGGCTACCTGCCCACTGCCACTTGCCGCCTGCTCCTCCCCGATCTCCGGCTTCTGACCTCTGACCTCCGATCTCTTCCCCCACCATACGGCGAATGTCCACAACATGCCCGCGGCCAGCAAGGCCAGTAGCGGCACGACCGGCGCCATGTAGCGGTTGAATTTGGCCAGAAAGCTGCCGGTTATCAAAAAGTACGGGATCAGCCAGGACAGCGTGATCAGCTCGCCCGGCTGCGCTCGCAAACGCAAGGCTTTGACAATCGCCCACAGGAAGGCCAGCCATCCGGCGATGCCCAGGAAATAACTCATGCCCCACTGGATTTGCTGCTGGATGAAATACAGGTAAGGCGTCGTGCCCCGGTACTGGCGCGTGAAGGGGAAATCGGCGATGCCGCGCACCATCGCGCCCTGCTCTTCGATCACGGCCAGCCGGAAATTTTCGAAATCGAGCAAAACGAAGGGCGAGGTGGCGGCGAAAACCAGCCCGGCTACGACCAAGGCGACCGCAGTGAGCACGATGCCCGACCATCCTTCCCCGCCTTGCCGCTCGTGTCGCCACCAGATCAACAGCCCGGCCACAACCGGCGCCGCCAGGATGGGCGCGGCGCTGAATTTGGAGGCGATAGCCAGTCCGGCCATGATGCCGGTGAGGATCGCCTGCGTCCAATTCTTTTTGTCGACCATGCGCGTGGCATGGTAAATGGCCGCCACCGTGAAGGTCGTCGAGATCGGATCGACGGCGAAGAAGTGCGCCAACTGGATTTGCAGTACGGTGAATCCGCCCAACGCCGCCGCCAATAATCCTGCCCATCGACCATACAAGCGCCTGCCCAACAGGAACAGATAGAGCAGGGTGATCGTGTCCGCAATCGCCATGATCCATCGGCCCACCCAGGCATAGCCCGGCGACCCGGCGGCGATGCGCATCATGTTCACATAGTCTTCCGGCACGCCCAGCGATTCGGCCAGCGGCGCGGCTTTGACCGTGAGATGCCCGGCGGCGACCAGCAGATAGAGGGGGAAATGACCGTAAGTGAAAGAACGGCGATGGTCGCCGTTCACATCCCAAAACGGGTTCAGCGTCGATTGGCGCGGGTCGAAAAAGGTTCCCGGTTTGGTCGGCCATTGAATGCTCGGCGCATAAAAGGCGATGGTCGAGCGCTCATCCGGGTGCGGCAATTGGCCCTCGGCCCAATCCACATTGTAGGTGCGCAGGGCGAGGGAGATGAGCAAGATGACGGCCAGCAATAAACCGACCAGCCATTTCGAGCGGGATGACATGGGGAAATAAATGCGAAGGGAAACTGGGGGAACTTTGCCGAATGAAGATTGATGACTAAAGGCTGGCCCGGACGCTGCAAACGCAGATCAGGTTTTGAGGCTTAATCTTCAATCATTGCCAAGATAGCGCCAAACGCGTGTTACGGGCGCGGCGGTTTGGTAGACCAGTTCGAAACGGTCGGGATAGGCGGCGAGGGCCGGTCGCAAGAAACGCTGGGTGGCATCCGACCAGGTGAAAGCGTCCTCGACCACGTACTCGACCCGATTGTCATCCAGATAGGCGGGCCAATCCTGCGGATTCGAGGACCATAATGGCGAGACGGCCACACGATCATCGAATAGATAAGAAAGATATGGTTTGCGTACGAGCAGGATCGCATCCGGTTCGCTATGATTGGCAGCCCATCGCCCGGCATCGAAGTAATTCGCCCATTGCGAATTGGATTGCTTATAGAAAGCAGCCATATTGGCTGCATTTCGCCGGGCAAAGGCCTGCACCCCCTGGGTGACATTGATCGTCAGAAGGAAAACGAACGCGCCAACGAACAACATCGACATGCCAGCCGTCGCCCACCGCCGCCAGGGAATCGGTGTTTGCGCGACCAGCCATTCCACGCCGAGCAGCAGATAAAACCACAAAAAGGGCTGGATCGGCAGGGCATATCGCTGCTGCACAAAAGGCCAAACCAGTAGCACGAGTTGCATAGCAGCAAGGTAAAGGAGAAGCAGCCATTGTTTGCGGAGGATGCCGATGACCAGACCGGGCACGATCATAATCGCCAGGATCAGACTGAAACCGACGTCCAACTTTCCGGCCCAGGCTCCGCCAAGAACGCCCGGAATCTCGCGCCAGGGCTGTGCCAGGATAACGCTGCTGAGGAGCAAGCCGTAGGTGCGCACATTGTAGAGCACCCGGTTGAAGTAGTCGGCCAGAACAGGGACGCTGGCGCCGGGCGTGTACAGATCGATGGCGGCAATTGAACCGACGTAAACGCCGACCGATCCGCCCTCCGAATCCACGGCTGGGGCCAGCACATTGTAAAGGTTCCAGGGCAGCAGGGTGAGAAAACCCAGAACGAGGAAGAGAAGCGCCGCTCGCTTCCTCCGCATAATGAGAAGATAAAGCAATCCCACCGGGAGCAATATGACGCCCAGTAGGCGGATGTTTGCAGCCAGCCCCACGGCCAGCCCTGCCAGTGCGGCCCACAAAAGCCCCGACTCAACCCAGGCGTATTCGCTGTTCCCTGGCTTTCCCGCCCGGTCCAAAAGCCATAGGGTGGCGATGCAAGCCGCCAGGAAAGGAGCGTCCGACATCGGCTCGGTAGCCATCGATGTCGCCAGAGGGTGAATGGCAGCCGCCAGGGTGACTGCCAGCGCCAGCCAGCGCGATGCATAGCGCGCCAGCAAGCTATAGAGCAAAACAAGACCCGCCAGATAGATGAGCAGCACAGCCAACTTGGCGGGAACAATAGCGCTTGCCAGCGGATCGCCGGTCCCTGTCAGCCACATACTGAATGCAAACAGGGCGGGGATTCCCGGCGGGTATTGATGTTCGGCGACCAGACCCTGCGCCGACGGCAATGTGTAATCGCCGTGGAAAAGCACGGACTCGGCCAGCATCAGGAAGCGGGCTTCATCGCCATAGGCGGCGGTAAAGGGATGCAATCGCAGCACACCCAGCGCCAGACCCAAAACCAGAATCCCGGCCAATAGCGCGTGGTGCAGGCGGATGGCGGGCAGCGAGAAAGCAACGCTGCGCGTATTCCGCTCCCGCAGTGCAGCATCGGTTGGGCCTGCCAGCGATTTGTCCTGCAGCATGCCGCTAGGAATCCTCTTCCAACTTGAGCACCGACATGAAGGCCTCTTGCGGTATCTCGACCGAACCGACCAGTTTCATGCGCTTCTTGCCTTTCTTCTGCTTTTCCAGCAGCTTGCGTTTGCGGGTGACATCGCCGCCATAGCATTTTGCCAGCACGTTTTTACGCAAGGCCTTGACATTGGCGCGGGAGATGATGCGGCTGCCAACCGCTGCCTGGATCGCCACATCGAATTGCTGGCGGGGGATCACATCTTTCATCTTTGAGACCAGCTTTTGCCCTTTGTTATAGGTCTGGTCGGCGTGGATGATGATCGAGAGAGCATCGACCGGCTGGCCCGCCACCAACAGGTCGAGCTTGACCATCTCAGCGGCGCGATACTCGTGGAAATGGTAATCCAATGAGGCGTAGCCGCGGGTGCGGGCCTTGAGCTCGTTGTAGAAATCGACCAGGATCTCCGTCAGGGGGATGTAGTAGCTGAGTTGCACCCGGCGCTGATCCAGATATTCCTGATTTTTGAATTCACCGCGGCGGCGCGTGACCAGGTCCATAATCACGCCAATGAATTCGGTTGGGGTAATGATGTTGATCTCGACCCACGGTTCTCGGATTTCGGCGATGTCATTGGGGTCCGGCAATTCGACAGGGCTGTCGATTAGTATTTCCTCGCCGTTGGTTTTGGTCACCTGATACTCGACCTAAGGCGCGGTGAACACCAGGATGAGTTCGTACTCTCGTTCCAGCCTTTCCTGGATGATCTCCATGTGGAAGAGACCGAGGAATCCGCAGCGAAAGCCGAATCCCAACGCCTGCGACGTTTCGGGCTGGTAAATCAGCGAGGCGTCGTTGAGCTGTAATTTCTCCAGAGCGTCGCGCAACAGATTGTAATCGTCGCCTTCGCTGGGATAGATGCCGGCGAAGACCATCGGTTTGAGGGGATTGAAACCGGGCAGGGCTTTCGCCGCCGGTCGGGATGTGAGGGTGAGGGTGTCGCCCACCCGACACTCGCGCACGGTCTTGAGCCCGGTGGCGATATACCCCACCTCGCCGGTCGAGAGTTCCTCCACCGGTTGCATGTTGGGGGCGAAGACGCCGATCTCCAGTGGTTCGGTGTCGACACCGGTTGACATCAAACGCAGCGTCTCGCGGCGGCGAATGCGGCCATCGAGCACCCGCACATAGGCGACGACGCCTTTATAGGGATCATAATGGCTGTCGAAAATCAAGGCGCGCAAAGGGGCGTCGGGGTCGCCTTCGGGCGGGGGGACGTGAATGATGACTGATTCCAGCACCGATTCGATATTCGTGCCCTCTTTGGCGGAAACACGCGGGATATCCAGGGCATCGACGCCGAGCAGGTCTTCCAGTTCTTGCGCCACTTCGTCGGTGCGGGCGGAAAGCAGGTCGATTTTATTGATGATGGGGATGACTTCCAGGTCCTGTTCTATGGCCAGGTACAGATTGGCCAGCGTCTGCGCCTCTACGCCCTGCGCTGCGTCCACCACCAGCACGGCTCCCTCGCAGGCTTTCAGCGCCCGCGACACTTCGTAGCCGAAATCCACGTGACCGGGCGTATCGATCAGGTTGAGTTCGTAGACCGTCCCGTCGCTGGTTTCATAGTTCATACGCACAGCCGAGGCTTTGATCGTCACCCCTTTCTCTCGCTCCAGGTCCATGCTGTCCAGCATTTGCTCTTGCAGTTCGCGGTCGCTGACGGTGTGCGTAAGCTGTAACAGGCGATCGGCCAGGGTCGATTTGCCGTGGTCGATGTGAGCGATGATTGAAAAATTGCGAATGTTTTCGATGCGCATCTGCGTAAAAATCCAGCACAATGAATGCCAGGAGCGTGCGTCAGTCCCTGTCGTAAACGTGAATTATAAAGGTCAGAGCAATGAGGAGCAAGGGTTTCAGGCTGTCAGGAGCAGCGACAGAGCGGTGGAGATCAGCCCGCAGGCAAGGAACAGCCCCAACGCTGTGGGCGCCGGGGCTGAGTGGTTAAATGCGACCGTGGAAGGGAAGGTCAATTGGCCGCTTCGGCCAGGGTCTGAGGCGGTGGGAATTCAACCAACATTTCCAGCCAGGGCGCGCAGTCAGGCGAGGCGGTGCATTCGCTGGAATGGAAGTTGAAGAGCACGTGGTCTCTATCCTCGCCGCGGAAGATAAAGCCATGGTTGTTTTCCGGGTGGCTATAAAGGTCTTTGATCACGCTGCCCAGTTCCCAGACGTATTCCGTCTGGCTTGCCTGCAGAAGATTCTCACTGATAACAACGGACGAGCGATCACTTCCGATGCCATTGGCGCCGCGTACAGTCCAGGGAGTTGTAGCATCCGCATTGAACCAGGTGGCGGCGTTCTCAGCCCAGGGATTGAGCATTCGGTACATGCGCCCGTTCGATTTGTTGCCGGTATTGTTGACATTGATCAGGTTGAAATGCAGGCGAGCATCGAGCGCACGAGCGCCCGGCGGCAAAGTCGGCGGGGTGACCTTCATCAACAGGTGCCATTGTTCGCGTCCGCGAATAGACATGACCGGATCAGTACCGAAGTTTTTGTTTTCGTTCCCCGGCCAGGAATTGATGGTTGTTTCCTCGATGCCGTTGAAGCCACTCTGACCCGGACGATAAGCCACCCATTCGCGGGTGGGGCCGTTGACGAACCGCAGCAAGCCTTGGGTAGAGGAGGGTTGGCGGGCGGATGTGCCTTCCCACACCAGATAGCGGAGTGTGCCATCGCCATCGTCATCCTGGACGCCCCAGGTAAACCCGATCTCAGCGTTGGTCAGAAAATCGGAGCCGAGCTGGTAAAGCGGGACCGAGAATTCGCCATCCCAGCCCTGATCATGGTGCTTCACGGCGGTCTGGAAACCTAACGACAATCCGCCATTGGTGGTGACCAGACCGTCCGGACTGATGGTGAATGCGAGATCGCCCAGGCCGAAAAAGCCATCTTTGTCGAGGTCGAGTGAGAATTCACCCATATCGTCGAGATACCAGTTGCGAGAATCTCGCACGATGTTATCGTCTACGACATGAATGGCGACATACATACGCTCGCTGTCCCACACGATCGCTGCCCAGGCGCTCAGATCGTCCGGTTCGGGCCGATTGTTGACGGATGGATAGCTGGCCGTGGTTTTGTCTAATATATAATGCTGATAAGCGGCCCAGTCATTCAGGTTGCCGTCGACGGTGGGAGGGTTTAGCTGCCAAGAAGCGTCGAGCGTTTTGACTGTTGTCGACGCCGTGCCAGCCGGGGAAATCTCGTCAGCCTGCGCCGACGAAGCAATAAATAAGCTGGCCCCCAACACGGTCAGTACAAGCGCTGGGGCGACCAGCTGGCGGATCCATTTGAACATAAAAACAGTTTTCTCCTCAGACAAAGATTTGCGGGGAGCGGCAGGTAGTGTACTGCAAAAGACGTTGACAGGCTAAATTTCCGGCCTGCCTGACCCAACCCCGCACGGCAGACCCGGCTATTCCGCCAGGGCCTGGGCGATTCCCCCGGCAATCGCTCCCAGAATTCCCGCGAAAATCCAGGTCACTCCGCACATCAAGACACTGAAAAACACCGCGGCCCCCATTGTGTCCAGAGTGTAAATATCGACGCCGATTCCGGCGAAAATTTCGGCCACGCCTTTGGGCAGCAAATAGAGGCTGGTCAACGTATCGCCAGCCAGCGAGTAACGCACGGCTGCCAGCGGCACACTGGCGATGCCATCCAAGATGCCGGCGATGATGCCTGCGCCCAAACCGGCGACAACGCCCCCATTGCGAGCGCCGCCCTGTACGGCGATTCGGCCCCCGACATACCCGCCCAGCGCCCAGGCCATCGCCCGCAAGGGCAGGGCTACATAACCGCACACAGGGATCACGCCCAACACCGAGAAGGCGACGGAAAGCACCCCTCCCAGCAAGCCGCCACGCAGGATTCCACGGGCGATCATTTTGTTTCCCTTTCAATTGAGAGTGGGTGCGAACACATGGTTGCAATCTACCATTTGGCTTGATGGATTGTCAACGTTCTGTCAATCTGACGCCTTTCAAATTGGTTTGACAGGCTAACTGCCTATGCTATACTAATGTACTGTTGCTTCCTACTTTGTAGACTCATTTCGGTGTTAGGCGGATGTAATAGCTGACATGGAGAAATCGACTTCGCTGTTGTCAATGGAGCACGTCAGCAAATCGTTTCCAGGAGTACAAGCCCTGGACGATGTCAATCTGTACGTCGATGCTGGGGAAGTTTTGGGGTTGATCGGGCAGAATGGCGCGGGCAAATCGACGTTGATGAAGATACTCTCTGGCGTGTATGGCGTGGATCAGGGCGCGATTTATTTAGAAGGCGAGCCAACTCTGATCCGAGACCCCCATCATGCCCAAACGCTCGGCATATCGATTATTTATCAAGAATTGAATTTGATGCCTAATCTCACGGTCATGGAGAACATCTTCATTGGCCGGGAACCTGGCTCATCTCTTTTTTACAGCCGGAAACAAGCGCAGCAGCAGGCGCAGACGATCCTCGACCGCCTGAACCTGAACATCCATCCAACCGAAATCGTGCGGGATCTCTCGGTGGCCGAACAACAAATGGTTGAGATCGCCAAATCTATCTCCCGCCAGGTGAAAGTGTTGATTCTCGACGAGCCGACCTCCGCCCTCAGCGAGAGCGAGGTAGATACGCTTTTCGGGGTGATCCAGGAATTGAAACTGAACAATATCGGCATCATCTTCATCTCCCATCGGTTGGAGGAAGTTCTGCATCTTTGTGATCGGGTGACCGTCTTGCGCGATGGCAGGCATGTGGGTGATCTGGAAGTGAGGGGGGCGACAAAGGACGATCTGATTCGTATGATGGTGGGGCGCAGCCTGGAAACCTATTTTCATCAAGATGATCCGGAGGTCAGTCGCGCCATCGCCTCAAGTGAGGACATTGTCCTGGAGGTGCGAAACCTGTCGCGAAAAGGCGCCGCCCAAAACCCCACCGCTGAGGTGTTACACAATGTAAGCATTGGCCTGCGACAGGGAGAAATCCTGGGGCTGGCGGGATTGATCGGCGCCGGGCGCACCGAGTTGGCGCGGTGCATTTTTGGAGCCGATTCGTTCGAAAGCGGTGAAATATTCCTTGAGGGCAAGCCTGTAACGATTCGTTCGCCGCAAGACGCCATCAGCCTGGGCATTGGCCTGCTGCCGGAAGATCGCAAAGAGCAGGGTCTGATCCTGACGATGGCCGTTCGTCAGAATATGTCGCTGGTCAATTTGGACGCATTCACGCGTCTGGGTCTCGTGGGCGAACGTGAAGAAGGACGCACTGTTCAAGACTATATCGACCGATTCCAGATCCGCACGCCGGGCATGGATCGAAGGGTGGTGAATCTTAGTGGGGGTAATCAGCAAAAGGTCGTGATCTCGAAGTGGTTGATGGTATCCCCTAAGATATTGATCATGGACGAGCCGACTCGAGGCATCGATGTAGGCGCCAAGTCCGAAATCTATGATTTGATGCATCAGTTGGCCGCGCGCGGCATCAGCATCATCATGATTTCCTCCGAGTTTCCCGAATTGCTGGCCATGTGCGACCGCATTGTGTGCATGACGGAGGGGCGGGTGACGGAAACGCTGGCGCATGATGAGGCGACCCTGGAGAAGATTATGCATGCCTGTACTTTACGCCAGCATGCCATTATCAAGGAAGGAGCAGAAGCATAGTGACAACCGACACCGCATCGACAGGCGCTAGCGTCAGGCAGCCGCGACGAGATTGGGTGGCGCTGGCAGGTCAATTCAGCGCCCTGATCGCCCTCATCGTTATCGCTATCATTTTTTATATTCTGGAGCCGCAATTCGCTTCGCAACGAAATCTCTTCAACATTGCGCGGCAGGTCTCTATCTATGGCATTCTGGCCATCGGCATGACTTTCGTCATCCTGACGGGCGGCATCGATCTTTCGGTGGGATCGCTGGTGGCGCTGACCGGCCTGGTGGCGGCATCTGTGGAAAAAGGTTGCCGAGGGCTGTTGTGCGTGGGAGCGGCAGGCGAGGCCGCAGGTTATGGCGTGCCAGCGGCTATTCTGGCGGCAGTTACCGTGGGATTGATAGCTGGATTGTTGCAGGGGTTGGGCGTCAGTAAATTGAAGGTGCCTGCTTTTGTGGTCACGCTCGGCGGCATGTCGGTTTTTCGTGGCGCGGCCCTTTTGTGGTCGGAAGGGCAACCCATCAGCGCTTTCCGAGACCAGTACAAAGTCTTGGGTCAGGGATTTGTCGGCCCAGTGCCTATTCCCGTGATCGCTTTTACAATCATCGCTATCGTTGGCTATGTTGTGCTCCGTTATACCCGCTATGGTCGCCGAATCTATGCAGTGGGCGGGAATCAGGAGGCTGCCCGACTTTCCGGTCTCAATACAGCCTGGCTGCTGACGAGCGTTTATGTCATAAGCGGTTTGTGTGCCGGGTTTGCCGGTTTCCTGCTTTCGTCACGTCTGAATTCGGCTGAGCAGGTGGCGGGCATTGGTTATGAATTGACCGTCATTGCCGGCGTCGTCATTGGCGGCACCAGTCTGTTCGGCGGCGAAGGCGGCATTTTCGGCACCGTCGTGGGAATTGTGCTGATCGGCGTCCTCTCCAATGGTCTGACGTTGCTGAATGTGAATCCTTATTGGCAGCAGATTGCGGTCGGACTCATCATCGTATTGGCAGTCTTCTTTGACCAATTCATCAAAGGGCGTCGTCGCTGACGCCAACTTGAGGCGCGGAATTTAGCACCAATCCCGAATAGTCGTATCTCGCCAACAAGGAGGTTCATGCAAGACTCAATTCCATCCCAAACATCTTGTCGGATATGGCAAATCGTTTAGCTGTATGCATGTATTCAACTACACCAAGGAGACTAAAAATGAATACGAGGCGTAAGTTTACCAGTATTATCAGCCTGTTCATCGTCGTGGCGATCCTTCTGTCGGCATGTGCGATGCCGGCGGCGGCGCCTGCACCGGCGGAAGCCCCCACAACCGCTCCGGCCGCGCCGGCGGAAGAGGGGAAGGTCTACAAGATAGCGTTTTCGATACCTGGGTTGAACTTCCCGTTTTTCGTGCACATGGACCGCTCGATCAAGGCGGCAGCAGCGGAGATGGGGAATGTCGAGATCATCACGCTGGACGGCCAGGATCGGACGGAGAAGCAGGTTGCGGATTTGGAATCGGTGATCACGCAGGGATTGGATGGTCTGATCGTGAGCCCGCGCACGACCGAGGGCGTGGGTGAGGCGATTCAAGCGGTGATCGATGCGGGCATCCCGGTGGTGACGGTGGACCGTCGAGCCGAGGGTGTGAACGGCTTGTTGGCGCATGTCGGCGCTGAGAACGTGCTGGGCGGCGAAGCCC
>JAGFJG010000074.1 GCA_024102915.1 Caldilineales bacterium | reverse complement strand
CGCTTCCCCTCGGCGGCGGCCACAACCAACGTGGCGGCGATCGGTCAGACCTACGGCTGGAATCTCACGGCGCTGGTTGAGGATTGGTATGCGAATCCGGGCGGCAATTTCGGCGTCGTCCTGACCGGCGTCAGTTCAACGCTGGTGAACTATGATTTCCAATCCTCATTTGGCGGCAACTGGCAGCAACGACCTAAACTGGTGATCAATTATTACGACCCCAGTCTGCCGGTCATGGTGACGATGAGCCAGGGAGTGGACGGCTATGGCGGCGCTACGGATACCTGGCTCAATTCCTTTGAACCGACCAGAAATTATGGCGCCGCCACCGAGTTGGAGACGAGAGGCGCGGGCCAGGCCAGCGCGCTTCTGCATTATGATCTGTCTACATTGCCGCCCGGCATCGAGATCATCAGCGCCCGGCTGCAAATGGTGGTCGAAAAGCGCTCGAATACGGCTCCGATCACGGCGGCGCTCTACCGGATGCGACGGCCCTGGGACCCGGATTCGGCCACGTGGGAGCAGGCGGCTGGCGGAGACTCATGGGGGAGTGCGGGGGCGACCAGCGCCGCGGCAGATCGGTTTGAACCGCCCGCCGCTTCCGTCGTCGCCGACACGGTGGGGCAGGCCTACGACTGGAACATCACCGGGTTGGTGCAGGATTGGTACGCCGATCCGGGCCAAAACTTCGGGATGCTGATCGAGGGCGTCAGCAGCGACAAGGTGGCCTACGATTGGAATTCCGCCCAAAGCCCAATCTGGCAACACCGGCCCAAGCTGATCGTCGAATATAGCGTGCAGGCGGGGACGCCGACGCATACACCCACCGTCACGCCCAGCCCGACCCCTTCGCGTACCCCGACCTTCACCCGGACGCCAAGCTCAACGCCGACGCCCACACTCACGGCTTCTCCCACGCCCACGCGCACGCCCACCGCCACGCCATCGCCGACATGGACGGCCGGGCCCACCGCCACGCCGACGGATACGCCCACGATCACACCGACCCGCACGGCCAGCCCCACGGCCACCAATACCCAGACTGCAACTTCGACGCCATCCCCAACGCCGACACGCACCCCGACCGCCTCGCCCAGCCCTACCCCCACTCTCACGCCCACGGGCGGCACAGGCGACGCTTTCGAGCCGGACAACTCCTGCGCTGCTGCCCGCACCATCCCCACCGACGGGACAAGCCAGACGCACAACTTCCACGCTTCCGGCGACGAGGACTGGATCAAATTCACCGCCCAGGCCAACAAGACCTACATCATCGAGTCCGCCAACACCGGCCCGCAACACGATGCCGTGCTATTCATCTACAACACCTGCGCGGCCCCGCCCGTGCAATCGGGCGACAACGCCTTTGGCCCGACGTTGACGGTGAGATTCGATGCGGTGGCGGGCGGCGTCTATTACGTGAAATTGCGCCAGCATGATCCGGGCATCTTCGGAGATGAGACTTATTACAACATTTCCGTGACGATGGACACGATCCCACCGTCGCCGCCGCCCAGCGTGCGCGCATCCGCCCTGGACGAAAGTTTGGCTGTGCAATGGCGGCGCAGCCCCGACACCGACGTCACCGGGTATTATGTCTGGTTTGGTTTGACGCCGGGATTTTATAATGGCTTTGAGCCGGTGCAGGGAGGCGACACAACCTATTTCGAGCTTCCCGGCCTGACGAACGGCCAGCGCTATTACATCGCCGTCAGCAGCTTCGATTTCTCCGGCAACAACAGCGCCCGATCGTTGGAGATCAGCGCCATTCCCGCGCCGCCGCCCGACGCCACCCTGCCGCAATTGACGGTGAGCCTGCCGACGACCGGCGACATCTTCACCACCACGCTCGGCATCATGACGTTCTCCGGCTCGGTGACCGATACCGGCGGCAACCTCAGCCGCGTGCGAGTGACCAACGTGACCCGCGGGCAGGAATGGTGGGATTACAGCCTGGAAGGGGCGAGCGACACCTTCGCCGTCGAGAACGTCCTGGTCAACGTGGGCGACAATACGGTGCAGGTCACAGCCTTCGACTCGGCCGGAAACCTGGCGCAGAAAACCATCAACATCCACCGCCTGTCGGCCAGCCCCGGCTCGGTCATCATCCTCAGCGGTCGCAATAATTCGGGCAGTTTGCAGACCAATATCGACGGGGCCGCCAACCGCGCCTATCGCGTATTTCGCGGGGCCGGGTTCGGCGATGACGACATCTATTATCTGGCCACGACCTCGCAAGACCCGGATGGCGATGGCGTTTTCGACGAGGTGGATGCGATCTCCAATCCCAACAACCTGCGCACAGCCATCGAGACCTGGGCTGCCAATGGCCGGGTGGGGCCGGGCAAGCCGTTGTTCCTCTATCTGATGGATCATGGCGAGATCGAGTATTTCTGCGCGGACGGTTGCGGCACGACCGGGCGGATCACGCCGCGCAATCTGGACCAATGGCTGAGCGGCCTTGAAAGCAGTTCGGGCGTGGAGCAGGTCACCGTGGTGATCGAGGCCTGTCATTCCGGCAGTTTCATCGACCGCAGCGGTGACCCCGCCGAAAGCGTATCCCGGCCGGGCCGCGTGGTCATCACCTCCACCAATCGCGAGAACAACGCCTATGCTTCGGTGCAGGGCGCTTATTTCTCCGATGCCTTCTTCTCGTGCGTCGCCGGCAGCAATAATCTGCGCAAGTGTTTCGAGCAGGCCAAGTCCGCCGTTCTCAGCACGGGCAACCTGCAAGCGCCCTGGATCGACGACAACGGCGATGGGCTGTTCAGTTCGCTCGATGGCGACCAGGCGCAGACGCGCTATGTCAGCCAGGCATTTGGCATGGAGGCGCCCCACTTCCTGGAGACGAGCGTCGTCCTGCAAAGCGCCACGAATTCGGGGACGCTGACAGCCCGGGTCGAGAAGGGATCGGAGGATATCGAGTTGGTGTGGGCGGCGGTCTATGCGCCATCGTTCCAGGAGCCGACCGCCACCACGCTCGAGCTCGGCGTGCCTTTGTTGGCCCTCAGCCCCGTTGCAGGACAGCCTAACCTGTATCGTGTCAATTATCCCGGCGGATTCGCCGAAGATGGCGCGTATCGCGTCGTCTTTTACGCGCAGGATCGGATGCAAAATCAGGCTCAGCCGCAAGTGGTCATAACCGGCGGCGAGAAACTCTATTTGCCGTTGGCCCTGACGCCAGCCGATTAATCCGGCATCCGGTCGTCTTTCAAAAACTCGCTGCCATTTCCGGCAGCACCGCTCCTTAACGAGGAAGGAGGGAATCCAAAAACTGTTGAGGACCGTTCCTGTCTGGTTGCTCAAGTATGGTCAGAGACGCAGACTTCTGACAGACTTTGCTTTTGCCGATCATTCCTTTGTATGGAGGAAGGGAACATGACACTCAAATCGAAATCTAATTTTCCGCAACGGATCGTCGCTCGACGAACGATAGCCGTTGCTCTGGCCTTGCTGGTGATACTGTCGATGGTCGTCCCGGCGTCCGCTTTCGACCCCGGCGGCGTCGACGCCAATCTCAGCCCCAATACCCTGGACGACGGTTATTTGGATGTCGGCGCAGAACACTCTGCCGACGCGCCTCCGCTGGGGCCGGGTGGCGCCGATCTGCCGTTGTGCCGGACATCGGCCCGTAACTTCTACTACCGGATGCGCGGGGCTGGCTATACGGGAAGCAACAGCTTCCTCTACGAAGATAGCCTGGCCTGGGAGCGAGACTTCAAACGCGCAGCCTTAGGCGGCACCGAAGAATACTACGTCGATAACGTCGATATCTGGTACTACTGCGACCACGGCAATAGCGGATCGGTGTGGTTCCCCTGGCTGCATAATGACGCCAACCTGGTGCCGAACGATTGTTACGGCTCCTGGGGCACAAAAGATGCAGAGTGGGGCGCTTTCGGCACCTGCCTGACGCTGACTGACCGGGGCGGTTGGGCCAACTGCATGAATGGGTTACATCTTCTGGCCGGGTACATCACCGTTTCCTATGATGCGGATGAAGGCGGCACCTGGGCCAACCAGCTCCTCTCCGGCAAATCGGTGACCCAGAGCTGGTTCACGATGTGCGACATCACCCAACCCAGCAGCGTGATTGCCCGTGTGATCGCCGAGGATTACAGGCACTTCAACGATCGTGTGCATGGCCGTGGCGGCCCTGCTTATGGCGATGTGGTGGATAACACCTATTACTGGATAGACCACCGCTGTAACAAGCCCGTGCCGCTGGCCGTGGACCCCGATGCGATCCTGGCCATGCCGATCTACGAAGTGCAGCAGCGCACCGTTGACGAGGACTACGTGCAGAGCCTGGCCACCGCCCTGGGCGTCGAAGGCGATGTCACGCTCGAAGATGGCGTTTTTACCCTGACCGACACTTCCAGTGGCATGACCGAGACCTTGCAGATCAGCGAGGCCAGCGGCGGATATGTGTTCCAGAACAATGCCGCCCTCTGGTCGCCTCCGCCTCCGGGAGAACCCAGCGCCCTGCCTGATGAAAATGAAGCGGCGCAGGCTGCCGAGGCTTACTTCCTGGCGAATGGCCAGTCGCTGCCCGGAACCCAATACCGCAGCGATCAGGAGGCTGTGACCGAGCAGGCGACCGAGGTGACTAAGGCCGCTCCTGGCTTGCTTGCCCAGATCATGCCGGAACGCATCGTTCAGACCGTCGGGGTCGATGTGATGGTCTCATATGGCCGTCGCCTGGATGTCCTCACCGCTGCCGGGAATGTGCAGGAAGTATCGGTGGCCGGGCCTGGCGCCAGCACCAAGTACTACGTCGGCCAATCGGTGGGCGCACTTGCGGTCTCGGCTGACGAGCCCATTGGTTTGCAGGGCGGCTCGCGCGATGTGGCTCTCACTGCCAAGAGCGTGGATGTACAAACCGCCGACAAGGCCTGGGACGCCTTCATCGATGACCCGCAACTGGCAGTCGTCACCATCCCGCTCGATGCCACGAGACTGGAGCGTGATCCTTCGAAAGATACCATGGCCTACTACGAACAGCCGCACGGCGTTTCCCAAGCCGAACTAATCCCGGTCTGGGTGTTCACCGTCGACTTCTACAATGGCGATGAACTGATCACCGAGGATGCGCTGGTCTACGTGCCGGTCTCGCCCGACTACTATCCGCCCACCGTCGATATCACCTCGCCCGAAAATGATTCCGAGGTCGTCCCTGGCGAGATGCTGACCTTCAGCGCGGATGTGTCTGGCGGTTATGAACCGTTCACCTACGAATGGTCGTCGAGCCGCGATGGCGTTCTGGGAACAAACGAGACTGTTCATGCTGCGCTCAGCTTTTCTTTGCGTTCAGAACAATCCGAACCCACCGCGCACACGATCACGCTCAAGGTCACCAATGCCAATGGGCAGGTGCGCACCGATAGCATCGTCGTCATGGTCAGTGTGCCGCCGGTATACATGCCCTTGATGACGGCTCACTAAACAACCATGAACCTGTTGACCTGTCAGACTGGCGATATCTGTCTGACAGGTCGATTCTCTGTCCGACACAACACCACTGGCCGGAGGTCGCGAGGCCGCCGGCCAGTGATTCGATGAGGTGAAGCTGTGAGAAAAGGCGCTGTGACACACACAAGATGGCCACTGATGGGCGTGGTTGTTGTCCTGATTTTAGCCGTCACGATTTGCGGCTTTCAGGTCGGGGCCAATGGACTTGCGCCTAGCAATCCCGGCCCCGATCTCACGGCGCACATCACGCTGAACCCGGCCGTACCGGGAGTCGGTCAGACTGTCGAAATCAAAGTCGTGACGGTCAATCAGGGCGACTCCGCAGCTTCCAGTTTCGAGGTTTATCTTTATGTCGATCCGCCCGGAATCCCCGACCTGAACACGCCCGATACCAGCCTTACCGGATTTTTCGGGCTGGCGCCAGGCGGACAGTTTTCCTGGGAATACAACTACGACGGCTTCTCAACGATCAGCTGCAATCATGTCGTTTATGCCTGGGTCGACCGCGATGATGCGGTGGACGAGGACGACGAAACCAACAACATCGTGTCGATCCCGGTCTGCGTGGGCGTGACCCCGACCCCTACGTCCACCCCGACCGCCAGCCCTTCGCCCAGCCCCACGGCGACGCCCACCACCGCCCCCTGTCAGCTCGACGCTTACGAACCCAACGCCAGTTGCGGGGCTGCCAAATCGATCCTCGCCGATGGCGTGCATCAAATGCACACGCTTTGCCCGGTGGGCGACGACGACTGGGTGAAATTCACGGCCACGGGCGGCATCACCTACACCATCGCCACCAGCAATGTAGGCCCCGATGGCGACACCGTGCTGCGGCTGTACAACCAGTGCAACGAACCCCCTGCCGGATCAAGCGACCCCACCTTTGGCAATGGTGCGCAGATGGTCTTTCAGGCGCCGAGCACGGGCGAATACTTCTTGCGGGTCAGGCATCACGATGCCGACTACGGGCCCGCCGCCAGCTATGAGCTTTCGATCACGGCTGCAACCACGTGCCAGGGCGACAATTTTGAACAGGACAACGAATGTTCCGCCGCCCGTGATGTCACGGTGGGATCGGCCGCCCAGCGCCGCCAGTTTTGCGCACCCAACGACCAGGATTGGATGAAATTCACGGCGGTCAGCGGCGCCACCTATAACCTGACCGCGACCAAAGTCGGGGCGGAGGCCAATCCCGCCCTGAAACTCTACGACCAGTGCGGGCTGAATGTGACCTTGGACGAGGGGCAGCAGATCGAGTGGACCGCCCCCGCCAGCAAGACCTATTATGTCGCCGCCCAGAACGTCAATCCCGCTATCTCCGGCCCTACCACCGCCTATGATTTCACGGTGGCGATGACCGGCTGTGCGCCCGATGATTTTGAAGGGGACGATGCGCCGCCCAACGCCACTGACTCTTTGCCCACCGGCGCTGAGCAAACCCACGATTTTTGCCCGCTCGGCGATCAGGATTGGGTTAAGTTTCCAGCGGTTTCGGGACAGCTTTATGTGATCGAAACCTATGATTTGGAGGAGGATGCGGATACAAAAATCTGTCTTCTTGCCGCCAATGGCACAACCCAGTTGGCCTGTGATGACGATGGCGGCGGCGGTCTGGCTTCGCGGCTGCGCTGGACAGCGCCCAGCTCGGGTGATTTCTATGTGCGGGTGGAGAACCGCAATCCCAACTACAGCGGCCCCACCACCGCCTACCAATTAGCCATCAATCAAGGCGAAACGCTCGACGAATGGGAGGATGACGGCAGCGCCGCCCAGGCGAAGTCCATTGACACGAACGGCGCTCTCCAACGCCGCAATTTCACGCCGAACGGCGACCAGGATTGGGTCAAATTCGCTGCCGTCGCCGGGCAGCCGTATGTAATGCGTAGCGAATGCGCGGGCGGCGACTGCGACACGATCATGCACCTGGTCGATAAGGACGGCAGCACCGAACTTGCCAGCAATGACGATTATGGCAGCGGGTCCGGCTCGCAGATCACCTACATCTTTCCCACCGCCGGAACCTATTATCTGCGCGTCCATCACTATCGTTCCAATCGTTCCGGCAACGGCACGCGCTATAACCTGACCGTGACGCGCAACGGCCAGACGCCTACGCCCACGCCTACGGCCACGCCCATCCAAAACCCCGGCGCTGACTCCACGCCGCCAGCCTCCGGCATCCATACCCTGATCGTGACCAACCGGGAACGGCTCGTCGCGCTTTACGGCGAAACGGACGCCGCCAAGATCATGGATCATCTGGCATTGTTGGCCGACAGCCCCCTGGTCAAGGGCTTTGTGATTCAGGCCGAGAACGACAGCGCCGCCCTGGCCGCGTTCACCGCCTGGAATAACTCGCCACGCGACACAGCGCTGGCCAACAATGTCACCAGCGCCGTGCGCAACCTGATCCTCTCTTATCTGGGCAACAATCCAGATGTGGAATATATCGTCATCGTTGGCAATGATCGGGTCGTACCCTTCCGCCGTTTCCTCGACCGCACTCGCTATTCCGAAAATCGATATCAGGCTTTTGTCACCGGCAACACCACCATATGGGCGGCCTGCCGCGACAACATGGGTCTGACCGACGACTATTACGCCGATGTCACGCCCAGCCTGGTCGAAGGCCGTGAGATTTATGTGCCCGATTTCGGCATCGGCCGCATGCCCGAAGGCCCGGACGAGATCGCCGCCTTCGTCAATACTTTCCTGGCCGGCGGTGAAATCACCCTGAACCGGGCGGTGATCACCGGCTACGATTTCGTGACCGATGCCGGTCAGGCCATGTCCAGCACCCTGGCTTCGGATCTCGGCCCCGGCGGGGCGATTGACGGCGAACTCATGGGCGATTGGTGGCAGGCGACCGCCCAGCGCGACAAGCAATTGAACACGACGCCGCGCTACGATGTGCAGGTGATCAACGGGCATGCCAGCCATCATTTGCACGGCGCGCCCTTTGGCGGCGGCGTGAATGATACCGATGTGCGCAACTTCGGCGTATCCGATCTGACAAGAGCCCTGGTTTATACCGTCGGCTGTCATTCCGGCCTCAACGATGTGGGCGGATTACCCGCAGGACTTGATCTCGCCCAGGCGTATTTCGCCCGCGGCGCTAATTATGTGGCCAACACCGGCTATGGCTGGGGATCGAACAATGGCCTGGGTTGGACCGAGCGCGTGATGACCAATTACACGCAAGCCCTGACCAAAGGCGCGTCCGTCACCATCGGCAAGGCGCTTCGGGATGCCAAGCAGCGCTATTTCACCGAAACCTCCGCTTTTAGCGCATACGATGAGAAGGCGTTGATGCAGGTTACGCTGTACGGCTTGCCGCAGTATCGATTGATCAGCGGCGGCGTGCTCTCGGA
>JAGFJG010000036.1 GCA_024102915.1 Caldilineales bacterium | reverse complement strand
AAATTGCGCAACACTGTGATGCGGGCGCCGCTATTCAATTGTCCAAGTTGTTCAAGCCAAGTATGATACAGGCTGACCGGCATTTCTCACCTCCGAGAATCTTGGTTTTGTGCAACTCAATCTTCTTGATCGGCGATGTGTCGGTCAACTTTTTCTCACCCCCTTCAAAACTGTCGGGTAGCTAGTCGGTGGTCAGAACTGGCAGGCGTGATGTGGAGTTGATACAATCAGCCTAGCACCCAATCGTTCGTCGTCAATCTCCAATCATTGAGAATTGACGACGATTCTGACACCCCTATGTACCTGTTCAAACGTCGTTGGATTCTGACCACTCTTCTCGTGCTCGTCGCCGCTGTCGTCATGGTGCGGCTGGGGTTCTGGCAGCTCGACCGGCTGGCCGGGAAACGTGCCTACATCGCCGCCTCGTTGGCCGAAATCAATGCCGAACCACTCTCGTTGACCGGCGAAGAAATGGATCTCGATGCCCAGGCGCAGCGGTATCGCCGGGCCACGGTCGTGGGCGAATACGATTTTGCCCACGAGATTGTCCTCAAAAGCCAGCTATACCAGGATAGGCCGGGCTTTCATTTGCTGACGCCCTTCCTCATCGATGGCAGCAGTCGGGCCATACTGGTGGATAGGGGGTGGGTGGCCGCCGAGGAATTCGACGCGGCGCGCCTGGATGATTATGCGGAACAAGCCCGCCAGACAATCACCGGACGCATCGAGCCGCAGGACAGGCGACCGCAGAGCGGTGAGTTGCCCGAAGTCGGCACGCTGGAATGGTATCGCGTGGACATCGACGCCCTGCAACGGCAGATGCCCTACGAACTCCTGCCCTTTTACATCGCCCTGACACCAGATGATGCCCATGAGGGCTTTCCCATTCGCAATCCCCCCGAAATTATCCTGGATGAAGGCCCGCACCTGGGTTATGCCATCCAGTGGTTTCTGTTTGCTCTGGTCGTGCCCATCGTCTACGGCGTTCAGGTTTACCGCATGGACAAACGAAAAGAGGCTGGCCCGGAAACCGATCAGGCAGATTCACCACCGCAAAATCAACCGCCCGACCTCGATTGAGATCGGGCGGTGCAAGGAGAAGGAGGAGAGAACCATGCTGCGCTCAGCTAACCTTTTGACGCAGCAGAGACATGGTTTCTTACCTAGCCGGACACAATCGACGATTCTTCAACTTTCAGCTTGGAACCTTGAACTAAGGTCAGTTGTCCGCCTGCCGGTAAAGCCTTTCGGTTTCTTGCCATTCGTAAGGGGATTGCAGCGGCGTGAACTCAGTGAAACCGGTTGCTGTGTCCGGCATTCTCCATTTGCCCCAGAGAGCGATGGGGATTCCAGCCAGACCGGGCGGCGTGGGGATGCGCAAGGCGTCGCTGCCGCCCGCCCCGAATGCAGTATACGTCCAAAGCTGTGTTTCGCCCGGCGGGAGCGATTCATTCTCAGACATCCACAAAACAGCTCCAGGTTGCATCGGCGAGGACGCGTCCAGGATGGCCAGCGGCTCAACCGCCACATCGCCGCCGCTGTATTCCTCGTGCACAGGCCGGGCCAGCAGGGCGATGCGGTCGCCAGCCTGGGGCGGGGTGACGCCAGGCAGCCAGGGGCTGGTCAAAATCGCATTGTAAGAATACGGTTCACCCGACCGATCCACAAATCCCAGGCGCAGCTCCCACCCGCGCGAGGACTGCTCGATGGAGGCGATTTCCCCTTCGACAAAGAAAAGATAGCAGGTGTCGAGCGGGTATGCCTTGATGACCTGACCAACCTCACCGCCGGTCAAGCCGCAAGCGCCGTTTTGCGGATCGCTTTCCCTGGCATCGAGCAAAATGCCGCCGACTCGGATGGGATCAGCCACAGTCGGCGGCGCTTCAGGCGGGGCGATGGTGATGTCTTCGGGGGCAAGGACGGTCGGGGTCGGCAATGGTGACTCGGTGCTGGCCAGTTCCACTTGAAATAGGACGTTGCGCAAAGGCCGGGCCAGGGTCAAGACAACTAGCAGAATGATGGTGACGATCAGTGCCAGCCAGGGCCAGCGCTGGCGTCGCACGCGTGCGCCATCGCCCAGATACTCGATGAGCTCGAAGCTGACGTTGTCGGGCGCGCCCCGCTCTAATGCCAGTTCCAATAGCAATTGGGCGGCCTGATCCAGAGGATACGCCCGCAGCAAGGCAGCCATTTCCTCGCCGGTCGCCATGTTGCTGAGGCCGTCCGAGCACAGCAACAGGATGTCATGCGGTTGCAGCCGCAGGTCGATGAAGTCAGCCTGGGCATCCCGATCCGGGCCGAGCGAGTGCGTGATCACATTGCGATAGGGGTGGCGTGCGGCCTCGTCGAGGGTCAACACACCGGCGTCAATCTGCTGAGCCACCCAGGAATGGTCGCGCGTGACTTGAGACAGATTCCCGTCCCGAAACAGGTAAGCGCGGCTGTCGCCCACATTGAAGACAAGCAGCGAGTCCGCTTTGAGCAGCCCACCCACTAGCGTCGTGCCCATCCCCGCCTGATCCGGCTCACTCTCGGCCCTATCGGTCAGCGCCTCGTTGGCGGCGGCGATGCTATCGGCCAACGCCCCCTGTCCCGATTGCACGGCATCGTAGTAAGTTCTATAAAGGATTTCGATAGCCAGCTTGCTGGCCACTTCCCCGGCTGCGTGGCCGCCCATGCCATCGGCCACGGCAAAAAGATGCCCCTTTTCGTTCAGGTCTTCATCGCCCAAATCCAACGCCGCGCGCCAGTCCAGCACGGTGCTGATGCTGTCTTCGTTGATCTCGCGCACGCTGCCAGGATGCGTGCGCACCTGGACGGTGTAGAGTGCGGGCATGCGAGGTTGGGTTGGGCCAAGCCGCCGGGAGCGGCCAGATGTCTGGGGCTATGAGTAAAGTATAGCACAAGAATGGTCCGGGCGACTGCACTGTGTCACACGCCTGCCGCCCTGAACGCATCATTGACGATGGCCTGCGCTTCAGCCTGGATGCGGGCCAGATGGTCGCTGCCCCGAAAGCTTTCGGCATAGATTTTGTAGATGTCCTCGGTGCCGGAAGGACGGGCGGCGAACCAGCCGTTTTCGGTCACGACTTTCAGCCCGCCGATGGGCGCGCCGTTGCCAGGCGCGCGCGTGAGCCGGGCGATGATCGGTTCCCCGGCCATCTGTGTGGCGGCGACCATGTCCGGCGACAGATTGGTCAATACCTGCTTTTGAGCACGGTTGGCGGGCGCGTCCATGCGCTCATAGACCGGGCTGCCGAATTGCGCCTCCAAATCCCGATAATGCTCGCCGGGGTCTTTGCCAGTTACGGCCAGGATTTCGGCGGCGAGCAAGTCCATGATGATGCCGTCTTTGTCGGTAGTCCAGGCTGTGCCATCTCGGCGCAGGTAACTGGCCCCGGCGCTTTCCTCGCCCCCGAAGCCGTAACTGCCGTCGATCAACCCCTCTACAAACCACTTGAATCCCACCGGCACCTCCGACAGGCGGCGTCCCAGATGCTTCGCCACCCGGTCGATCATCGAACTGGAGACCAGGGTTTTGCCGATAGCGGCGTCGGCGCGCCAGCCTGGCCGGTGCTGGAACAGATACCACACAGCCACGGCCAGATAGTGGTTGGGGTTCATCAATCCGGCCGAGCGAGTGACGATGCCGTGGCGGTCGTAGTCGGGGTCATTGCCAAAGGCGACGTCGAACTGGTCTTTCAGGTCGATAAGGCTGGCCATGGCGTAGGGCGACGAGCAATCCATGCGGATTTTGCCATCCTTGTCCACCGTCATAAAACCAAAAGTGGGATCGACTTTCGGATTGACCACGGTGATATTACAGCCATAGCTCTCGGCAATCGGCCCCCAATAATCCACCCCGGCCCCGCCCATGGGATCGACCCCAATCCTGAGACCTGCGCCCCGAACCGCATCCATATCGACGACGTTTTTCAGATCGCTCACATAGGGCGTGACGTAATCGTGCAAGTGGGTGGTGGAAGCGGCCAGGGCGCGGCGATAGGGCATGCGCTGCACGCCCGCCAGCCCGGCCCGCAGTAATTCGTTGGCGCGTTCCTGGATGACCTTCGTGACTGTGGTGTCGGCGGGGCCGCCGTCGGGCGGATTGTACTTGAAGCCGCCGTCGTCGGGCGGGTTATGCGAGGGCGTGATCACCACCCCGTCCGCCAGTCCATTTTTACGGCCCCGGTTGGCAGTGAGAATGGCATGAGAAATCACCGGCGTTGGGGTGTAACCATCGTCCGCCTGCACCATGACCTCCACGCCGTTGGCGGCAAACACTTCGATGGCCGTGGCCTGGGCAGGCTCGGAAAGGGCGTGGGTGTCTTTGCCCAAAAAGAGCGGACCGGTTGTTCCCTGGGCGCGCCGGTATTCGCAGATGGCCTGGCTGATGGCCAGGATGTGGTCTTCGTTGAAGCCGCCCTTGAGCGATGTGCCACGATGGCCGGACGTGCCAAACGCAACCTGTTGGCTCGGCTCCACCGGGTCAGGGTGGACGGTGTAATAGGCCGAGATCAGACGGGGGATATTGGGCGGCAGTTGGGCGGGTGCGGGCTTTCCGGCGAGTGGGTGCAAGGGCATGGCGGGGCGCTCCGAGGGTAGGTCAGGATGTCATGAGTTCGAGATGATGAAGATATGCCAGGGCATGTTCGGCGGAGTCGCCGCACATCTCCGGCTCAGCCCGGAAGTTGATGCAGACGAGCGGCCGTTCGGGCAGGCCGAAGATGGCGCAGCGATTGTCGGGCGTGAGTTGGACGCAGCGCACGCCTGCCGGTTTGCCATTCGGCATGCCGGGTATAGGGGATGATATGGATGGGGCGATGCAGCAGGCGCCGCAACCGACGCGACATTTCATGGTTTTGTGCATGAGCATCAAGTGAAGTGGCCATCACCTGGATGGGAATCGTAAGGGAAAGGAGTTTTTGATGCAACAACAAGCAGCGTGAAGGCCGTCGGTTTGCCTGCCTGCGCTCATCAGGCTAGGATAGGGGCATGAAAATCCAGTTCCTCTACTTTGAAGACTGCCCTTCCCACGACAAAGCCCTGGCCCGCCTGCGCGAGGTCATGGCCGAAGTGGGAAGCCAAAGCGAGATCGAAATCGTCAAGGTCGAGACCGATGAGGAGGCCGAAGCCTGGCGTTTCACCGGCTCGCCCACCATCTTGATCGACGGTCAGGATATCGATCCCCCGCCTGTCGGCGCTCAATCCGCCCTCACTTGCCGGGTTTATGTGCTGCCCAACGGTCGCTATTCCCCCCTGCCTGCGGCGGAGACGATTCGGGAAGCGCTTCTGGCAGCCGCCCGCTAATCGCCTGGGCACGGACTTCGCAGTATTCAATATCAACTATCCAATACCCTATTCTACGGAGCAAACAACCATGTCCAACCTGCAAATCGGCGATTCCGCCATTCAGTTTAATCTGCCCGGCGTCGATGGCCGCAGCCATGCTTTATCAGACTATGGTGATAAAAACGCCGTCGCCGTGATTTTTAGCTGCAATCATTGCCCGTATGTTCTGGCCTGGGAAGACCGGATGATCGCCATCCAGCAAGACTATGCCGCTCAGGGCGTGCAGTTGATCGCTATCGGCGCGAACGACGCTGTCAAATATCCCACCGACAGCTTCGATGCGATGAAAACGCATGCAGCAGAGAAAGGCCTTAATTTCCCCTACCTGCGCGACGAATCACAGGAGATCGCCACAGCCTATGGGGCGCAACGGACGCCGGAGATTTTCCTGTTCGATCAGGCGGGTGAGTTGCGTTATCACGGCGCCATCGACGACAACTACGATGACCCCGACGGCGTCCAGCAAACCTATCTGCGGTCGGCGCTCGATGCCGTGCTCGCCAGCCAGGCCCCGGCTATTGCGGAAACCCCGCCCGTCGGCTGCACGATCAAGTGGAAGTAGGGCGCTTCCGCCCGCGTAACAGGGTGAATACCACCCACCCAACAATCACGACGCCGATGCCAATGCCGCCCAAGAGCAGGTAGTTCGGCGCGGAATCCTGCACACTCAACTGAAATGCGGCGCTGCCCTCGCCCTCGGGGCCCTGCACCCCGATCTCGATTCGCCAGTCGCCAGCGGTTGGGAAAGCGAGATCGGTCTCGTAGAAGATCGGCGTCAGCGCGCCCTCATGGGTGGCTTCGGATTGCAGGCTGGGCGTGGCCTCATCCCCAATAAAAGCCGAGATGTGCACCACCGGTTCGGTGACAGCAGCGCCGTTCGTCGCCAGGGCCAGACCAATCGTGACATGCAGTTCGCCCACGACAGCCGGGTCAGGATTGGTCCAGGCCGAGAGCAAGTATGGGCCGACCGGCTGATTCGTCAATTGCGGCGTGCCGCCGCCGTGTGCATGAGCATTCAGCGCCCACACGGAAACGAATACCAGGGCAAAAACCACGCGGCCAATCGCCCGTCCAAATGCCATTGAATCAAACTCACCCTGGCGCAGAGCTATCCTGTCCGGACTTTTCCAGCCCAGGCGCTCGAAAAGAATCCTCGTTATCCCATTGCGTGAGCGAAAGCGGCGATTTCTTTTCCTCCTCACGGAAATGCTGCGCCACCAGCACCAATGCCGCCATCAGATACATCATGCTGCCCGGCAGCCACATAATCACGCCCCCCCACATCTGGTCGGTCATCACCGGGATGTCCCACACACGAGGAACGGTTGTGTAATAGGGATAAAGCGGCTGCTCGGCGAAGGATAGCGCCACGCCCAGAACCATATTGGCCGGAGCCGGGGCCAGGGCGTAGAGCGAACGTTTGAGATAGCCCATGCGGCGGTGGAAGCGAGGCGTAGCCGCCGTCACGTGCCACCAGAATATCATGCCCGCTACAAAGAATGTAATATGCTCGAAGTCGTGGACGTACTGATTTTGCAGCGTGGCATTGTAGAGTTTGCTGTCATGCCACACCCAGGTGGCGGCGACAAGGTAAAACAGGGCCAGGCCGGGGGCGGTCACTTTGGTGAGAACACGGCGAAACGTCGATGGCCCGGCCAGCAGTCGAGCCGTTCCCAGACGCATGCGGCGCGGCAGGCCCCAAAGCAGGAAAGGATAGGGATTACCCAGCCACAGGAGCACCGGCGCAATCATGATCAGCAACAGGTGCTGGATCATGTGCACGAAGAATAGCAGTGAGGCGTACGCGTCGAGGCCGGAAAGCAGGGCCAGAAGCAATACCGCCAGGCCGAGAAAGTAAGCGATCAACCGGCCTGGCTCAGCCGTCCGGGGTTCCAAACCGGCGCTCAACCGGCTGACCTGACTGCGCCGTCGCCGATGTTGGCGTCCTTCGGCCACGCGATATAAGTGAACCCAGCCCCGCAGATAGAGAATGGCGAAGATGGCCGGGATCAGAATCACGCCCGGTCGGAAAGACCAGGTTGTAAAAACAGCCTCTAAGAATTGAGACATCAAGACCTCAGTTCAGAGTTCAAAGTTCCAGGTTGCAAGGAAAATGGATCAGCCTATTGTCGCTTATGCAGGACAATTTACGTGAATCGCCATTTGCGCCAATAGAAACGGGATGGCCCAATCGAACCATCCCGCTCTCTTTCGCGTTCAGTAGTGAATGTTAGTGGGCTGGCCCCACGGCTGTTCCCATCAGGTACAGGGCCGGGTAGAAGAAGACCCAGACGACGTCGACAAAATGCCAGTAGACGACGCCCGCTTCCACAGCCCAATGGTTTTCGGCGGAGAAATGCCCCTTGAAACCACGATAGGCCAGAATTGCCAGCAATAAAACGCCGGTGAGCACGTGGAAGGCATGCAGCCCTGTCATCAGGAACAGGATGGCGCCGTAGACGCCGAACTCACCCTCGGTCGCAGGGTTCACCGGCGCAGAGGGCCATTCCACGCCAACAACGCCGAACATGAAGACTGTGCCCAGCACAATCGTTACCAAAATACTGCGCAGGAATTCGCCCCGGTCGCCGAACTTCATGGCCACTTCAGCGCGATTGGCAAAGAAGCTGCTGATGAGCAGAACCACAGTGACGGTAAGACCAAGGCGTTGATCGAGATGCGGGCGTGTCGCACCCCAAAGGTAGAAGCGAGCGACCAGGATGCCGCCGAATAGAAAAGCCTCTGAAAGGATGAATAGCCAGAGGCCCAGCCTGTTCATTTTCAGACGTTTGGCCGGGGAAATCCCGCTATGGGCGTGTTCGCCGTGTTCCTGGACGTGAGTGGTTTGTACAGTCATCAGTGGTCCTCCCCATCAGAGAACAGATCGCCGATATGCATGTAGTTGTTTACGATCAAAGCAGCGTTGATCAAGGCCAATACGAAGAGAATCGTGATGGAGCCGTTGAAAAAGTAGGCAGCACCAACGTCGAAAATCTCCAGGAGGATCAGCCCGATGAGTACCACGAAACCAATCCAGTAGAGATGTTTTTTCTTCGCCTTCTGTTCACGAGTTTCGGTCATGGTGTTCATCACTCCTCAGTCTATCGGGCGGGAGACGCCGCAACGCCAGGGCTATGCGCACTGCCTTTGCCAGGCGACATATTCACGTAGGTTGAGCCGGGCAGACCGTAATCATAGGGGTCGCCCACGACTTCGAACTGCTCTTCGTAGTTATGCTCCGGCACCGGCGAAGGGATCTGCCATTCGGGCGAGCGTGAACCCCAGGGATTGGGTACGGCGATTTCGCCACGACGAGCGCTGATTACCAGATTATAGACGCCGATGATCACGCCAAAGAAGATGGCGAAGCCGGCGATGGTGATGATAATCTGGCCGTTTTGCACACCCAGGGTGGGGTCGTAGTCGGCAATACGGCGGCGCATACCCATCAGGCCCACCCGTGCCATCGTCAACGACATCACGTAAAAGCCGATGGTCTGCAAAGCGAAGTGAACCTGGCCCAGGCGCTCGTTGTACATCCGTCCGGTGATTTTCGGATACCAGAAGTAGAGGGCGGCGAAGAAGGGGAAGACGAAGCCGCCGAACATGGTGGCGTGGAAGTGGCCGACCACGAAGTAAGTGTCATGCAGGTGCAGGTCGGTCGGCACGGTTGCCAGGGGCGGGCCGGTGAGGCCGCCAATCAGAAAGACGGCGATGGAGGCCAGCACAAACAGCATGGGCGTAGGGAAGGTCAGCTTCCCGCGCCAGACCGTGCCCAACCAACTGAAGAATTTGACGCCGGTGGGGATGGCCACCAGCATTGTGCTGTACATGAAGGGCAGCCGCAGGGCGTCGGCCATGCCGGCGGCGAACATGTGATGCGCCCAAACCAGGAAGCCAAGCAGGGCAATCGCCATGCTGGAAAGCGCAATCCATTTGTAGCCAAATAAAGGTTTGCGGGCGAACACCGGCAGCAGTTCGCTGACGATGCCCAGGCCGGGCAGGATGAAGATATAGACGGCGGGGTGCGAGTAGAACCAGAACAGGTGCTGGTAGAGGATTGGATCGCCGCCTGCCGCCGGATTGAAAAACTCCATGTGAAGCAGACGCTCAAGCACCACCATCATGAAAGAGAGGCCGATGAATTGGGTGGCGGTCAACTGGATTAATGAGGTGGCCAGTACCGCCCACACGAAAATTGGCATGCGGAACAGGGTCATGCCCGGAGCCCGCATGTTCAGCGTGGTGACGATCAGGTTGAGCGAACCGAGGATGGAGGAGAAGCCGAACATAAAGATGCCGATCATGAAGAAATCGACGCCCATGACCGTGCGCACGCTGAGCGGTGCATAACCCGTCCAGCCGGTGTCCCAACCGCCGAAGAAAATCGCCATGACGATAAGCAGGGCGGACGGAACCGTGATCCAGAAAGCGAAGCCGTTCATGCGGGGGAAGGCCATATCGCTCGCCCCGATCATCAAGGGGACCAGGTAGTTCGCCATGCCGCCGATCCCCAACAAAATCGAGGCGATCATGACGATGCCGTGCATGCTAATGAAGGTGTTGAACTGATTCAACGTCAGGAATTGCATGTCCGGCGCCACAAGTTCCGTGCGGAAAATCATGGCCAGCGTTCCGGCGATGCCCATCAGCAGAATGCCCGTCACGGTGTATTGGATGCCAATCACCTTGTGATTCTGATCGAAGCCGAAATAACGCGCCCAAGCTGGCTTGCCTTCGGGCGGGCCATGCTGTTCGGGCGTGTCGATGCCGACGATCCATTTCAGCCAGTCGGTGACGGCCCCAACGCCCAACAAGAAGCCAATCGGGGCGAGGATGGCGCCTGTGACCCAGCAGTATTCGATCTGGTACGCCGGGTCAGCGCCAATAGCCAGTCGGATAAAGTAAGTGAGCAGGATGCCGACTATAAAGCCGATGGCCATGCCGATGAAGCCGCGAGCCAATCCCAACGATGGCTCGATGCCGAAGAGGAGGCCGATGGAACCAAATAGAATACCGGCGCCAAGAACGGCAAGAGAATCCGGCGGCATGATCGGCAGGCTCAGAATGGCGCGCATGGCAAACAATACGACCAGTCCGGCGATGAAACCGATGACGAAACCAAGGATTATTCGCAAAAGTTTGGGCATCAACAATCTCTCCTCTTGGCTGAGAGCAAGAATAGTTCCGAAATGATTACAGTGATTTGATGTACTCGATCAGGTAGCCGATTTCGGCTTCGGTCAGCGTGTCGCCATAGTTGTTGGGCATGACATTGGCGAAACCGGCGACGATTTTGGCGGCAGGATCGACAATGGATTCGTGCAGGTACGCTTCATCCACGGTTACGGAGCTTCCATCCTCAAGGTTTTCCGTCTTGCCGAACAAACCCTGCCAGCTTGGCCCAACGAGAACGCTGCCATCCACGGAGTGGCAGGCGGTGCAGCCGGCGCTTTGAGCGATCTGTTGTCCCTGGGCGACCGGATCAACGCCTTCACCCTCGCCACCCTCCGGCGCTACATAGATGCCCAGACGCTGCTGCACCCAAATGTCGAAATCTTCAGCGCTCATCACGTTGATATTGGCAAGCATGTAGGCATGCGAAGTGCCGCACAACTCAGCGCATCGAATCTTGTATTGGCCCTCTTCGGTGGGCGTCACCCGCAAGTTCTTCTCTTGACCGGGGACGGTGTCCTGTTTGACGCGCCATTCCGGCACCCAGAAATTATGGGTCACATCTTCGGAATTCAAAATGAAGTTAATGGGCTGCCCGACCGGTACATTCAACTCGGTGGCGGCGATGCGCTCACCGGCATACGTATCATTCCACTCGCCCAGGTCAGGATACTCAATCGACCAGGACCATTGCCTCGCCGTCACATTGATGGTCATCTCGTTTGGCGCCGCCGCCGTCACCTCGCGCAATACCACCGTACCCAGAAAAGCGAAGTACATGACAACAACGAGGGGAATAAACGTCCACAAAATCTCGAGCGCACTGTTCCCGCTAAAGTAAGCGCCTTCGCTATCGTCGTCCTTCTTGCGACGAAAAGCGAAGACACTGTAAAAGAGGATGACATTGACCATCACGTACAAAAAGGTGATGACATCCAAGTGCAAGCCAAAAAGCCAGTCGATCGGGCCAGCTTGAGCGCTGGCTGCAACCGGCATCCAATCGGTCTGATTCACGGCAAACAAAAGTATCAGTGTTAGCAGAACGATCAGGACTATAACATTAATGACATGCTTCATTCAGCAAGCTCCTCAGGCGGACGACTGCAAGCAGTGAGGCATAAACGCACGGATAAAAAATAGACGACACATGAGTCAGAGGCGAAATAGTTTGCGGACGGTAAGTGCAAAACCGGTAGATATTAGGTGCTTTTCAATGGTGATTTCGTGAGAATTAAGCAATATCGCTTAGCATAGTCACCGGTATAATCCTTGTCAAGGCATATGCGCGTAAGGTTAATTCCGAGAATTTTTGTAAGAATGTACCACATCGCGCAAACAGGAAATCACAATGTATCTAATCTCACTATTGCTTGCGCCGTCATGCGTTAAGTAGCCGGTACAAGCAATAGTTAACATACCCAAAGGCGCAGCGATTTTAACACTGTTGAGTTTCCCCACCAAACATGATTCGCCGCCAATAAGTGGTCAATATTGCAATTGCCGCAACGCGTCAATTGCGGCGTGCGCAGTTATCGCAGAGGCCGCAGCGGCTTCTGGGAATACCGCCTAAATAATCGGACAAAAACCCATGGCGGCACTGGTCGGTGTGCACGTAATTGATGATTCTGTTCACGCGTTGTTGCCGGATCTCCGTATGCCGCGCAAGCAGCGTCTCGATTTGACTGGACGCATCCGGCGGAGGCGGCAGGAGATGAAGAAGGATACGTCGGTCACGGGCGTAATATCGCAGATAATTGGCATCTTGCCAGGCCAGCAGGCGCTGTTCAAGTTGGTCGAGGGGTATGCGGGTCGCTTGGGAAAGAGCGACAAAGTCATGGTCAGCGCCCTGTCGGGGCGAGAGATTCGCATCGGCGGCGAATCTGGCTAGCCCGCTATCACCCAGGGTACGCAGCCACACGTTGACCGCAGCGGGCGCATCCAGTCCACGCTGCACCAGACCGGCCTGTTCCAGAACGCTAAGACCAACTAACGTGCTCGTCCGATCCGCCTTGATGGCCCGAACCATGTCTTCAATTGAAAAGAGGGCGGGATTCAGTTCGTCCAACCGGGCGGCAACCAGCCGGTAGAGTCCGCGGAGAAAATCACGGTCGAGCCACTCCGCAGCAGCCCGGCGCTTGAGCAATCGCTCATCGTCCGAGCGAAACAGCAAAAGACATTCCGCCGGTTGCCCATCTCGCCCCGCTCGTCCTGCTTCCTGGTAATAACTTTCAACCGAATCGGGCAGGCCGTCGTGCAGGATGAAACGAATGTCGGGTTTGTCGACGCCCATGCCGAACGCAATCGTCGCCACGATGACCTTGATCTCGTTGCGCATAAATTGCTCTTGCAAAGCGGCGCGCCCGGAAAGCCCGGCATGGTAGTGCTGTGCCTGCACGCCATTTTCCCGCAGGTATTGCGCTATCTCCTCGCAGCGTTTCCGGGTGCGTTCGTAGACAATCCCGCTGCCGGGTGCGCTGCGGCAATAGTCCAGGATGAAACGGCGAATGCCGGTCTCGTCGGGCATGCGTCTGACTGCCAGAAATAGGTTCGGACGAAAGGCGTCGCCGATAATCCGCCGCACACGCCGATCGTCACCCGCCGCAACGCCCCCAAACAGGCGTTGCTCGATATCCACCCGCACCTCCGCCGGAGCGGTTGCCGTCATCGCCAGGATCGGCGGAGCGCCCAATTGCCGCCACGCCTGCAAGATATTGAGATAGTCGGGGCGAAAGTCGTGTCCCCACATCGAGACGCAGTGGGCTTCGTCGATGACCAACGTGCGCGGCTGCGCTTTTTGCAAGGCGAAGAGGAAGGGCACCTGGCGCAAACGTTCGGGTGAGGCGTAAACCAGGGTATAGCGGCCGTTGGCAATCTCAGTCATCGCCTCGTCCAGCCTGCGACCGCCCAAACTGCTGTTCACCGCAATCGCCTGCGCCTGCAACGAGATTGGCAGCCCGTCCACCTGGTCTTTCATCAGGGCGACCAACGGCGATATCACCAGCGTGACCCCACCGTCCATGAATGCTGGCAATTGATAGCAAAGCGATTTGCCGCCGCCGGTGGGAAGCACCGCCAGCACGTGCTCTTTGCGGCGCACGCTGGCTATGATCTCAGCCTGATTGGGCAGCAAATCGTCGAATCCGAAGAGCCTGCGTACAGCCTGATGCAATTCCCGCCGCTCCTGGGCGCTGACTGGAATGGCCGGACGACTAGCGGCAGGTCTCGAAACGGCCTCGCTCAACCAGGTGCGGATTGACTTCGTCCGTCGCCGGCTTTGACCTGCGACCAGCTTGCGGATTGCGTCCGATTCTTCGGCAAAACGCCGCTGCAATTCCTTGTTGACCGCGCGGAGATGATCGGCGGCGCCAATGCGAGCGAAAAAATCTCGGGCGGTGCGAAGCTGGCCGATTTGCGCCGGAGTACGCGCCGAATCCGGATGGTAAAGTCTGATGGCGGAGTCGGTGGCCTGGGTCAGGTCGCGCCGCCACTCGCCCACGCGCAGCAATCCTTCCCAGGCTGCACGATCGCCCGGACGCCGTTCATGAAATTGCCGGAAAGCTCGCTCGGCGGCATCGCCATCGCCCCGGCGGAGATGGATGTCCCCCAACAAAATCAGCGCCTCCCCCGGCCCATTGGCCTCGATAATACGCTGAGCGATTACCATTGATTGCTGTAGGTTTCCGGCCTCCAATAAGAAATGACCCAACGTGATCTCGGCCTGCGCCGTGTTACGACGTTGCAGCCGCTTTTGCATCACCCCGATGGCGTCCTCATAACGCCTCAATCCGGCCAAAGCAAGAGCGGTCTGGTCGAGGGCAGTTAATGACAGGTCAGGCTCGCCCGCTCCTGCCAGGCAGGTGAGCGCGTCCTCATACGCCTCCCACCGAATCAGAAAATCGATGAGCGACGCCTTCTCCCGGCTTTTCAGGCTGGCGATTTGCGTTTGCGAGAGACCGATGTATCTCAGAAGTGAGGGCGTGGGCGACATTGTGGAGGGTTGGGATTGGATGGCGGGCGGGTTGTATCAGCGCCAAGGAGATGGTAATCTAATCCACAGCATTGCGACTGTCAACCCCTGTCACTTTATCCCAAATTCACTGTCTGCGCGAACCAATACATGCCAATTTATGACTATTCTTGCGAGAATTGCGGGCGGCCATTCAGCCATCTGTGGCGTTCAATCGCACAGGCCGAAGCTGGCGGCTCGCCCACTTGCCCAAACTGCGGCAGCGTCTCCACCGTTCGGGTGGTCTCACAGGTGACGGTTCTGGGCGAGCCCGGAGGATTGACGCCCTCCGAAAAGGCGCAAGAAAACGCGCAGATAGCAAAGCAAGCGAGTTATACGTCGAGAGAACAGATCGAAAAACTGCGCTCGGCCAAAGATTCGAACTAAACTGACGAGGCTTTGAGGATGCTACTTTTGTCCATCAGTTGACGATGGACGACAGGCCAACGCTTTCCATCGTCTATCGTCGAGAATATAGCAGCTCTTTTCATTGCGACGCCAGATTGGTTGCGTCCATCGCGACCCTTACTGCGTCTATATTAGTGACACCGTTGAAGAGGCTCTGACCCGGACATGCTGACGACCGAACAAATCTGGCAGGAAAGCAGCGATGAATTGCGCGCATTCATCGCCCGCCGCGTGGCGCAGCCGCAGGATGCCGAGGATATTCTGCAGGAGACGTTCCTGAAAATCCACGCGCATCTGGGGCGGTTGAATGACGCCGAGCGGCTTGCCCCCTGGCTGTATCGCATCACCGAAAACACCATCATCGACTATTACCGGCGACGCAAGCCACTAGCGGAACTCCCCGATCTGGCCGAGATACCGGCGGCGGAGATTTTGGAACCGGTAAATCAAGTCGAGAAAGAAGTGATTTCCTGGCTGAAACCGATGCTGGCCTCGCTGCCCAACCATTACAGCGAAGCCATATGGTTAGCCGAGTATGAAGGCCTGACCCAACGCCAGGTGGCCGAGCGCCTGAATCTGTCGATTTCTGGAGCCAAGTCTCGCGTGCAACGAGGCCGTGCGATGCTGAAACAGCAAGTGCTGGATTGCTGCGCGTTGGTCTTCGACAGCCAAGGTGGCATCATCGACTATCGCGTCAAGGCGCTTGCCAGCAGCCAGATTTGCGAGGACGACGTTTGTGACGGTGAAGTGACAGTCATCTCCGACGCAGAATCAATAAATCCAATTTCCCCAAGAGGCGAATAATGACTACTGATACACCCAACATTAAAGAACAGGTGCGAGAGCGCTATGCAGCCATCGCTGTGCAGGGCACGAGTTGCTGCGGAACCAACGCCGCCCAGGATGCTCGCGCCAGCGTGAGCTTCGACCCCGCCGTCGATATGCAGTTTTCCAACTACGATGTCGTACAACTGGAGGTCGTCGAAGGCTCAGACCTGGGCCTGGGCTGCGGCACGCCCACCCAATACGCTCGACTTCAGCCGGGCGAAACCGTGCTCGACCTGGGCAGCGGCGCTGGCATCGATGTCTTCCTGGCCGCGAAAGCAGTCGGGAACGACGGCAAGGTTATCGGCGTGGACATGACGCCGGAGATGATCGAAAGAGCGCGCAGCAATGCCGCTCGCAGCAAATTGACCAACGTCGAATTTCGATTGGGCGAATTGGAATCCCTGCCCGTCGTCGATGATACGGTCGATGTAGCGCTCTCGAATTGCGTGATCAATCTCACGCCCGACAAGGCGGTGACGCTGCGTGAACTGTATCGAGTGCTGAAGCCGGGAGGTCGCTTCTCCATTTCGGATATGGTCACATTCGGGCCGGTTCCCGATGCTATCCGCACCGATATGGCGCTGTGGACCGGCTGTATCGCTGGAGCGATGGATCGGGATGAGTATCTGGCTCTGTTTCGTTCGATCGGATTCCGGGATGTGCGCATCGAATCCGAATCGCAGTACGGGTCTTCATGGCTGCCGGAGGATCGTCGCCTGGAATTGGCCGCCGAACTCGATGGCGAGGGTGAGGACTTCGGCGCGGCCAGCGTGACGATCGTCGGCTACAAGTAATCTCCGCCTAAAATCACTGGAAGACGGGAGTTCACTGAATCCGTGAGTTCCCGTCTTTTTATTGCGCGACCTGATCAGGAAACACAGAGCCGATCTTGACGAAGAAACTCAAAGGGGATAATGTTGGAAAAACTCATTTGACGGAGGAAAACCAGTGACCGATAAAAGCAGTTTCACAGAGTCAGAGTGGCAAATTCTGAAAGAAGCGCCGATGTTGGCGGGAACGGCGATCATGTTGGCTGGTAAATCGCAGAAGGGTTCGTCCAGAGAACGCTGGACGCTGATCCAGGCCACCGCCGCAGCCGGTGAAGATTATCCGACCAACAGCCTTATCCAGGCCTTGCTCAGCGCCGGAGAATGGGATGAGAGCGAACAGGACGCCTTTAACAGCGAGTACGCCGGCATGGAACCCGCAGCGATTCGCTCCGATGTGACCGAAAAATGTCGCCAGGCCGCCGGTCTCGTGGACATGAAGGCCACAGCCGGAGAGAGCAAAGATTATCGCACCTGGGTCTATTCGGTGGCGGTGGCGGTGGCGAAGTCCGACAAAGAGGGCGGTTTCCTCGGCATTGGCGGCGAACGAGTGAGCGAACCGGAACGCGAGACGCTGGCGGCGCTGGCCGAAGCGCTCGGCGTCGATGCTGGTTGAGCGGCTTCGTGACCAAACGCCTGCTGCTTGTCGCCGGGAATATCGGCACCGGCAAGACCTCGCTCACCGAGCGGATTGGCGCGCGCCTGGGATGGCGCACCAGCTTTGAATCGGTGGCCGATAATCCCTACCTGGCCGACTTTTATCAGGACATGCGCCTGTGGTCATTCCATCTTCAGGTTTTCTTCCTTGGCCACAGAGCCGAACAACACCTGGCCTTGAGCGCTGGCCCCGAATCAGCGATTGCCGACCGCAGCATCTATGAAGACGCCCACATCTTCGCCCGCGCCCTCTATCAGCTCGGCAATCTCAGCGAGCGCGACTACCTGGCCTACCGGCAGGTCTACGATCTGGTCATCAAGGGTCTGCCTAAACCCGACCTATTGCTGTATCTCTCGGCCCCGGTTCCGGTTCTGATGAAACGCATCCAAAGCCGGGGGCGTAGCATCGAGACTGGCATTTCGTCCGATTATCTCAGGCTGTTGGAGGGATTCTACGACGAATGGCTGGAAAACTTCGACCTCTGTCCGGTGTTGACTATCCGCTCGCAAGACCTGGATTTCGTACACAAGCCGCAACATCTCGATATCGTGATCCAGCGCATCCAGGACAGGCTGGCCGGGCGCGAGACGATGGTTTTCCCCAACGGAGTGAATCATGGCGACCGTGATTGACTTTAGCAGCGCCCTGGGCCAGAGGGCAGCGCAAAGGCTGAATTCGGAACGGATCATCTGGCTGACGACAACCGACAGCCAGGGCGCGCCGCAGCCTCGTCCCGTCTGGTTTTTCTGGGACGGTGATACGGCGCTCATTTACAGCGCCGCCGATGTCCACAAACTGCATCACATCGCCCGCAGTTCCCACGTGGCATTGCATTTCGATAGCGATGGACTTGGCGGTGACATCGTCGTGTTCATGGCTGATGCCGTTGTGGATGCCGACGCGCCCGCTGCGGATCAATTCTCGGCCTATGTCGAGAAGTATACGTCGGGAATGAAACGTATCGGCATGAATCCCCGCCAGTTCGCCGCAGCTTACCCGGTCGCCATTCGTCTTTTCCTCAGGAGCCTGCGCGGGCATTTCTAGACGCCAGATGTCCTCCCAACAGCTTGGGCTAATTGTCATCGGCATCGGTGTGCTTGTCATCCTCACGGGCGCGCTGATCTGGCTGGGCGCGCTCTCCTGGTTCGGCAATCTGCCCGGCGATATCCGCATCGACAACGGCAATGTGAAGATATTCATTCCCATCACCTCCATGCTTTTGCTCTCGCTCGGTCTGAGCGTGTTGCTGGCTCTGGTGCGGCGCTTCCTTTCGTGACGAAACTGTCTCGCAGTATTTTAGACCTCTCACTAAATGTTTTCTCTGTGATCTCCGTGTCCTCTGCGGTTATCTCAGCGTAATCACACTTGAAATCTGACACCTGGAACGTCGAAAACCACCGAGCATGACTGTCGAACGTAGCAACGAAGCCTGGCTCGAAGACCTGAATAGTGATGGACAGCGCCGTGATGACGCCATTGCTGATTTGCTGGCCTGGTTGCAGCGACGGCTTTTTTTCTATCTGCGCAGCCGAAGCGATATCGGCCGGTTGGATGAAGAGGAAATTCGGCAGATGGCAGCCGACTTCGCTCAGGAAAGCGTGCTCATCGTCTTGGAAAAGTCGGGCCAGTTCGAGGGGCGGAGCAAGTTCACCACCTGGGCGGCCAAAATCGGCGTGCATCAGGCTTTGGGCGAGTTGCGACGCGCCCGCTGGCGAGACCTCTCATTGGACGAACTGACGGCGGGCGGCAATTTTGAGCCTGCTTTCGTGATGGAAGATGAGCGTAGCTCACCCGAAGAGCGCACCATTCAGCGGTCCGTCATGGCGGTCGTGATGGATGTCATGCAGAATGAATTGAGCGACCGCCAGCGTGAGGCGCTCTATGGCAGGCTGGTGGTCGGAGTCCCCATCGATATCATGGCCGAACGCATGGACACGAACCCGAACGCACTTTACAAGCTGATGCACGACGCCCGCAAACGGCTGAAAGCGCGCCTGATTGAACGGGGGCTCAGCCCGGACGAAGTGCTGGAATCATTCTCCTAAACGCCCGCCCCGTCGTCCCCTCATCATTTTCTCATTTTACCGCAATATTTTTGTAAGATTTGCACCCAGCGAACCATCCAAAAGCTTGATGAACACCTCCGGCCCTTCGGCATCCCCAGCCAACATGCCCTTACTGCGAAAGCTATTGAATATGTTGTCACTCACCCGTGAGCGGGAATTGACATGCGATGAGGTATTCAAGCTTGCCGACTATTATGTCGAGTTACAGCATCAAGGCGAAAATGTCCAGAGCTTGATGCCGAGTGTGGCCCAACATCTGAAAATCTGTGTGGAGTGTGCGGATGAATTCGAGGCGATGATGCGGATCATCGGGGCGCAACCGGATAATCAATAATCGTCCGACGTTGGCTTATTCGATTCTGATGACCTCGGTGCGGTCGAGATAGCTGAGCAGGAGTCGTGTCTTGCCCGGTTGGATATGCTCGGAATAGCTGACTCCCGCCCAATGCACCACCAGGTCGAATTCCTGCGTCGCCTCCACCCACACCTCCAACCCCTCGCCTCGATCGTCGCCCAACCACATCTGCGCCCAGGGCGTCAGCACTCGCCCGCTCGTCCCGACTGAGCCAATCGTCCACTCAGCCGCTTTGTTCAACTCATCGATAAACAGTTCATTATTCACGACCAAATCAACCGTAGGGAGTCAAACAGGACATGGAACTCAAGGGTAAAACCGCAATCGTCACCGGCGGCTCGCAACGCATTGGCCGGGCGCTGGTGCTGGCCCTGGCGTCAGCCGGTTGCAACATTACGCTTCATTATAATAGCTCAGTCGCATCCGCCCAACGCACAGCCGCAGAGGCCGAAGCCTTGGGTGGCCGCATTTTCTTGCACTCAGCCAATCTGGCTGACCCCAGTGAGTTGGCGGGCATCGTGACAGCCACCAATCAGGAATTCGGCCCGGCCCAAATCCTGATCAACAGCGCTGCCATCTTCCCCAAGGACACCTTGCGCGATGTCACCCTGGATCAGTGGAGCGAGACCTTTCGCGTAAACCTGCGGGCGCCGATGCTTTTGACCCAGGCGTTTGCACGCAGCCTGCCGGATGACATGCCGGGCGCAGTCATCAACCTGACCGATTGGCGGACGGCCCGGCCCTACGCCGATCATTTTAGCTATTCGGTCGCCAAGGGCGCTATCGACGCATTCACCGGCGCGGCGGCGATCTCGCTGGCCCCGCAAATCCGGGTCAACGCAATCGCCCTGGGAGCGATGTTGCCTCCGCCCGGCCAGGGTGAGGAATACCTGCAGGCGCTGGCATCAAACCTGCCGCTGCAACGCGTCGGCGGCGTCGATGTCATCGCGCAGGCGTTGCTGTACTTGCTGGGCAATGACTTTGTCACCGGCGAGATTGTGCGGCTCGACGGCGGCGCGCATTTGCAATATTGAAGTCAGTTCAGGGTTCGAAGTTCGAGGTTCAAGGCTAGCGAGGTAAGGTTCAGTCGGTTCATCAACTCTACTGTGGACTGTCGAACCGAACGAATACCGGAAGCAATGGGGCGGCATGGGATTGTCGCCCCTTCTCTTTATGAATCAGATCACAATATGCACAGCGACTCACTAGACAAAGTCATTATCAAAGATCTGCTTTTGCGCGGTATTGTGGGAATCAATCCCGACGAGCGCGTCAAAAAGCAGGATATTCTGGTCAATCTGGTGCTGTGGGCCGACATGCGCCAGGCCGCCGCCAGCGACGATATCGCCCACGCCGTCAATTACAAAACCGTCAGCAAGGCCGTCATCGAGCATGTCGAGGGCGGTGATCCGCAATTGGTGGAACGTCTGGCAGCCGAGGTGGCCGAGATTTGTTTTCGGGTGGATGGGCGAGTGCAGGCGGTCGAGGTGACAATCGAAAAGCCTGGGGCGCTGCGCTTCGCCCGCTCGGTTGGGGTCAGCATTTATCGCACTCGCGCCCAAATGAACGACGATGCGTGAGCGGATTCTGATCACCCTCGGCAGCAATATCCATCCCGAGCAGAACATACCAGCAGCGATCCGGGCGCTGCGCCGACATCCGCACATCACACTGGTCAGGGTCAGTCACACCTATCGCTCGGCTGCCGTTGGCGGATCAGGTGAGCAGCCCGAATTCCACAACGCCGCCGCCGAAATCGAGGCTGCTATCGAGCCCGCACAATTGCGCCGCGAGCTTCGCCAGATTGAGGCGCAGCTTGGCAGAAAGCGCACTTCCGACAAATACGCGCCTCGGCCCATCGATCTGGATATCGCCATGATCGGCGAACGAGTGCTTGAGGTCGATGGGCATCCCATACCCGACCCGGAGATCGCCCGATTCCCGCACCTCGTGCTGCCGCTGGCCGATATCGCGCCGGAGTGGCGGCATCCCATACTTGGCATCAGTCTGCGCCAGATTGCCGCCGAAATGCATTATACCGACAAGGAGATTTCCAAAATCATGAGTAGTTCACCCAAAACATTTCAGGACAACGGGCATTACGCCTCCGAAGCGATTTTCGATGCGGAGTTCGGCGAAGTCTACGACCCGGAATTTGAGGCATTGGTCACCGATATGCTCGTGAGGCTGGGCGAAGACCCCGAGCGCGAGGGTCTACGGCGCACGCCCTTGCGAGTCGCCAAAGCCCTCGATTTTCTGACGGTGGGGTACACCACCTCGCTGGAAAAAGTGGTCAACAACGCCATCTTCGAAGACGCGTGCAGCGATATGGTGGTCGTGAAGGATATTGAGTTTTATTCGATGTGCGAACATCACATGCTGCCATTCTTCGGCAAAGCCCACGTGGCCTATATCCCCAACGGCAAAATCATCGGCCTGAGCAAGGTGGCGCGAGTCGTCGATATGTTCGCCCGGCGATTACAGGTGCAGGAGCGATTGACTGCACAGGTGGCCGACACGCTCATGGAAATCCTGGAAGCGCGCGGCGTGGCGGTGGTCATGGAAGCCGGGCATCTGTGCATGATGATGCGCGGCGTGCAGAAGCAGAACAGTTCGACGGTCACCAGCGCTATGCGCGGCAGCTTCCGCGAGGATGCGCGCACCCGGGGCGAGTTTCTGGAATTGGTTCGGAACTAACGACGATGGACGATGGCGATTGCACTGGCAAACCGTCTTCAATCGTCTATCGTCCGCCGTCTATCATCGAGCGATAAACTACTGTTCTCATCGTGACCTCAGCGTAGGATATCTCTGAACTCATCGGATGAGATACTCCGCCATCAAGCGATCGAGCACCCCCTCGGCGTCACGCAGAATGTCGAATGCGCCCAGATGGAGTGCGCCGGATGTTGGACCGGAATATGCTTCCCCGTTTCCGACATCGTCGTCCGGCCAGGAAGGCTCATCGATATAAAGGGCGAGTCGGCCATGCGCGCCAAACAGAGCCAGGTCAGCCTCCGGGCGGTCGCCCATCTCGACCGGATACCAGCACTCCACCGCCAGCCCTCGCTCTCGAATGGCGGCATACAGTTTCTGGCGAGCGGTGTCTCGCAGCCACAGGTCGGCCACATCGGCAGCGCTCAGCAGGCGTTGCAACGTTGTGTAAATGAAGGTAATGCGTCGCTGACGGACGGATGGGATCGGGCGTTCGAGCTCCTGAAATTCGCCTAGCTCTAATTTGAAATAGGCGTCCTGCGCCCGGGGATGGTCAGGTTGGTTGGGCAGGATTTCCCCGCGCGTGGTCAGGTGATAGCGCAGAATCGGGGCAAAGCAGTTGATGCGCTGGCCCTGAACGCCAAACGCCGCCGTCTGATAAAGGGCCAGATATTCGGCGGCGATCTGGGCGGGGGCGCGGCGCACGGGGATGCGATACCAATGTTCGTTGCGGGCGCGGGCAAAATCGGATTCGTTGTTGACCACGGCCACAAGCACCGGCGTCCAAACGTCATCAGGATGCGGTTTTCGGTAAGGCTGCCGTTCAGGCGAAAGTTCCATGGTTGGCTCCTCTTAGTAGAGGCCATTCAACGCGAAGACACAAAGGGCATGTTTGAGTTTCGCAAAGAATTCAATCTCGAAACCTCCTCTTTTGACTCTTTGCGATCTCTGCGACTTTGCGCTTTAGCTTTTTGCAGTATAGCCATGGTTACGTCACAGGAAGAATTTCGCTGGCGATATGATCGGCGTCATATCCCAAACCGGGTAATAACGGTAAAGTAGAGTCTTAGTAGGATTATACACAAACCACACCAACACATTTAACATTGAGGAAAAGGATGACAAATCTCACGGGTATGCGGCCCATCGACCGCAAAGAACGACTCCAGATACCCAGGCAGCCTGTCCCCAAACAGGCCCCCGGCGACCGCATCTCCAATTTCGGTGAAGTCTATCAAGGGTACGACGCCGAAACGGTGATCATCGAGGCAGAGCGCTGTCTGCAATGCCCGGACCCACAACCCTGCATGTCCACCTGTCCAATGGAGAATAACATCCCGCTGGCTTTGTGGCATGTATCGCAGGGCGACTTCTTCGAGGCCTACCGCTCTTTCCGCCAGACTTCGACGCTATCCGAAGTGTGCGGGAGGGTCTGCCCGCAAGAACGGCTTTGCCAGGGCTCATGCGTGGTGGGAGCGCATGGCGGCGAGCCTGTGTTCATCGGCAAAATCGAATCATTTGTAGCTGATTACGTACGTTTGCACGGCGGCCTGGATCTCAAACCTGAAACATCGACCGGGCGTTCTGTCGCCATTGTCGGCTCCGGGCCGGCAGGGCTGCACGTGGCGGAATTACTGGCCCTGCGCGGGCACAGCGTCGATGTCTACGAAGCCTGGCCCAAACCGGGCGGATTGCTCTATTACGGCATCCCCGGCTTCAAACTGGAGAAACCGGCCGTCGTTGCTCTGATCGAACGCATCGAGGCCCTGGGCGTGCGGTTTATCTGCAACACGCGCATCAATGATCCCGGCCAACCTTCGGTCGACGACCTGCTGAATCGATATGACGCCGTGCTGCTGGCGATCGGCGCCGGCATTCCTTCGGTCATGCGCATCGAGGGCGAAGACCTGCCCGGCGTGTGGAAATCAATCGACTTCCTCGTCACGACCAATCTGCCGGAAACCGACCTCCCGGCTGGCTTCAACCTGCCCCAGATCAAGGGCAAGCGCGTGGTCGTCGTCGGCGGTGGCGACACCGGCTCTGACTGCGTACGCTCAGCCAAACGCGCTGGCGCTTCGCATGTGATGTTGAGCTATCGCCGCACCGAGGCCGAGATGCCGGGCCGGGCGGAAGACCGGGGCTTTGCCAAGGAAGAGGGCATCGATTACGAATTTCTCACCCAACCGATCCGGTTTATCGCCGGTGATAATGGGCGGGTGGCGCAGATCGAAATGCGGCGCATGAAATTGGGCGAGCCAGACAGTTCTGGCCGCCGCCGACCGGTCGATATCCCGAACAGCGAGTTCATGGTCCCTGTCGACATCGCTGTGCTGGCATTGGGCTTCTGGCCTGATGAAAAATTCGTCAAGCAGGTGGAGGGGTTGAACACCAAACGCTGGGGCGAGATCGAAGTCGATCCCGACACCGGCATGACCTCGCGCACCGCTTTGTGGGCGGCCGGCGATGCCGTCAATGGCGCCGATCTGGTTGCGACGGCGATGGCGAGCGCCAGCCGTGCGGCGGAATCGATGGACCGATACCTGCGCATCCTGAGCAACGAGTACAAAATCCTGGAATCCGAGATGAACCCAACCGGCGTGGCTGTCGCCGCATGATCCAATTTGATTAACCTGAGCGCAGAGGAGCGAGCCTGTGGAGGGCGTGGTCGATGATCACGCCCTCCCGCTTTTCTATGGTAAACTGCGCCTGATCCAAATTGCGTTCCATCTCTATAAGGTACGCCATTATCAAATCTATTTCCGCCAGGAGATCAAAAATGCCCAACCCCGTTTACAAGCACATCCGTGTCACAGGCACCTCAACCGTCAGCCTGGAAGACGCCGTGAATAACGCCATCGGCAGAGCGGGCAGCACCGTCCGGCAGATGCGCTGGTTTTCCGTGTTGGAAACCCGGGGCAGCATCCACAACAACCAGGTGCAGCAATGGCAGGTCACGATTGAGATCGGATTCGCCCTGGAAGATGAGAGTGCGGACTGAACAACAGGGCGTCACTCACCCACAGCTTGTGAACGACTCCCCGCCATCCGCACCGCTCGATGACAGCCCCTCCTTGAAAAGCAGGCTGTCCAATTCCGGCATCGCCATTGGCATCGCTGTTGGCCTGACGCTGGGCGTGCTCGTGGGCATGTATTTCGATGCGATTGGCGTAGCCCTGTTCTTTGGTCTTTTGCTCGGTCTGATCCTTGGCGCAATTTTGCAAAAAGTATTGCTGCGCCAGGAATCAGGAAAATCCACAAACGACTGAGCGAGCACATTTTTTCGAGAGGAGCGGAATGACGATCGAGCGCTGCGAGTGGGCGGGAACCGACCCGCTGTATGTTTCCTATCACGACGAGGAATGGGGCGTGCCCGTGCATGATGATCGCCATTTGTTTGAGATGTTGGTCCTCGAAGGCGCGCAAGCAGGCTTGAGTTGGTCGACCATCCTGAAAAAACGTGAGAACTATCGCCGCGCCTTCGACCATTTCGAGCCGGAAAGAGTGGCCGCATATGACGACGCCAAAGTCACAGCATTGCTGGCCGATCCGGGGATCGTGCGTAACCGGCTCAAGGTGAATGCGGCAATCGCCAATGCCCAGACATTGCTGGCTGTGCAAAAAGAATTCGGCAGTTTCGACGCCTACATCTGGCAATTCGTGGGCGGCCGCCCTCGCCAGAACGCATTTCACAGCCTCGCCGAAATCCCGGCGGAAACGCCCGAATCGCAGGCCATGAGCAAAGACCTAAAAAAACGTGGGTTCCGCTTCGTCGGCCCCACGATCTGCTATGCCTTCATGCAGGCTGTGGGCATGGTCAACGACCATGTGGTCGCCTGTTTTCGTCACGATCCGGTGTCCCGACTCTAGCCTATGAAACGTCGGCGAGACGAGGGCACGCGCACCTCGACCTTTGGCGCACCTGGTCGCAGCAATCATGACGCCAGCTATTTTTATGCGGGGAGGCTCTATGATGAGCAGCCCGACGGCAAAGCGGCGCAATTGAGCGGTGAGAACCCAATACCACCCGCCATCCTGGACACGGTGATCCAGGGCGACAGCCGCCAGATGAGCGAACTCCCGGATGGGTGTGTGCATTTGATGGTGACCTCGCCGCCGTACAACGCCCGCAAAGACTACGACGACGACCTCACCCTGGAGGAATACCTGAGCCTCTTGCGCGATGTGCTGGCCGAGACACGCCGTGTGTTGGCTCCCGGCGGGCGCGTCTGCATCAATATCGCCAACCTGGGTCGCAAACCTTATATCCCGCTGGCGACCTTCGTCAATCAGATCATGCTGGAAGAGGGCTTTCTGATGCGGGGTGAGATCATCTGGGATAAAGGGGCCAGCGCCGGATCTTCCACGGCCTGGGGCAGTTGGCTTTCGGCCAGCAATCCCACCATCCGTGATGTGCACGAGTACATTCTCGTCTTCTCTAAAGATACTTTTCGACGCCAGAATCAAGATCGGGCGAACACCATCGTGCGGGATGAGTTTTTGGAATTCACCAAGAGCGTCTGGCAGTTCCCCACCGAATCGGCGCGGCGCGTGGGACATCCCGCCCCATTCCCCGTCGAGCTGCCCCGCCGACTGATCGAACTGTACACATTTGTTGGCGATGTGGTGCTCGATCCTTTTCTGGGCAGCGGCGCTACGGCCATCGCCGCCCTGAACGCCGGTCGGCACTTTGTCGGCTACGAGATCGAGGGTGATTATGTAAACCTGGCTCGGCAGCGCATTGCGGCGGAAGCGCCTCAAACCGATTGAAATATGCCGGCGCAATCCTTCGAACAGGAAATCAAGGAGTTCTTTGCCCGACACAATCTGCCGTTCCACGATCATTCGACGGACGCCGAACGATTCCAGCGCCTCGATTTCGGTTTCGGGCCGCCCGGACGCTATTTCAGTTTCGACGCCAAAGAGAAACGACAACCCTACAATTTAAAAAACTGGCCCGATTCGGGCATCGCCGAAGAGCGCCTGTTCATCGTCGACGACCTGGCCGCACGCAAAATCCTGGGATTCGCCCCCAATTCGGGGCTGCTGGTGCGGGATAATGTGCGCCCAGCCTATTATTTGTTCACCGTGCTCGATCTCTATCTCATGCCCAAGCTGCGGGTGAACCGCCCCATCCGCAATAAACAAACGGAGATGAAGGGGAAATGGCTGGTCGATCTGCGGAATGGGTGGCGCTATGCGACGCTGGCTGAGGCGTTTGCCGGAATCGAAAAATACCTCGATGAGCGCGAGCAGATTTTCAGCCGGGAATTAGCCTGCTATGGCGATTACGTCGGTGAGGAAATCGGCGAGGGCGGGATCGTGCGTCAGCCGGGGCATTGGCGAGAGGATATCGGGGCGACGAGATAACGGCAGCAGAGCGGGCGAGTCGAGATGGCGGCGCTATTGTCTCACGCTCTCAATAGCATCCGATATTTCTGAAATTCATACCAGGCCATGATGGCGCTGAGCCGGAAACCCATGACGCCGTCGCGATAACCGTGCCACGTAACGAATCGCCGCCAGAAAGCCTGAAACGGCCGGGTGAGCAGGTGGCGAGGGCGAGCGTGAACACCATCGCTGCGCAGGGTCTCCGCTTCGAATTCGGTGTAACGTCGCTGCTTGGCGTGGAACTGCTCCCAGGTGTCATAGTTGTAGTGGATGAGATGCTGCTGCAAATTCGCCTGTTCGCCATCGATCTCGGCGATCTCGTGCACCTCCCGGTTCTCGTCGTAATACGCTTTGGCTCGCCGTAACAATCGCAATTGGTGGTCGGGATACCATCCGGCGCCCTGCATGCGGTGGCCGACGATGTAGTTGTATCGGGGAACCCACCAGCCATCGATTCCCGGACGTTCGATGACTTCACGCACTTCGGCGGCCAATTCCGGCGTCACCCGCTCATCGGCATCGACGAAGAAGACCCACTCGGAATCCACAGCGGCCAGCGCCGCATTGCGGGCCTGCGAGAAATTGATGAAAGGCGTGGGGATGACCACGGCTCCGGCGGCACTAGCCAGCTCTTGCGTGCCGTCGGTGCTGTCGGTGTCGAACACCATGACCTGATCGGCAAACATGCAGGAGCGCACGCAGTCGCCAATGTGGTCGGCAACGTTGCGGGCGAGGATGGCGCAGGTGAGGGAAGTCATTTGGGATTGGAGATTAGGGATTGGGAATGGGGTGTTTTGCGAAAGAGCCTGTCATCAATTGCTGATGGCAATGATCTGCCGGTACGCATGGAGGCGGTTGTCGAATTCGGCGGCGTCAATCTGATGGCGGTCGTGGGCCTGGCGGGCTCGCCGTGATTCCATGCTCATCCCCAGCCGAACGATTCGGCGCGCGATGCGGCGTTCCCAGGCGGGATAATGGCGGTCGTAATAGCGCAGACGCGAACGCCATAGCGCTACCGTCATGGCGCTGCGAAATTGGCGGGCGCTCTGACCTTCGTGATGCACGACGTGGGCGGCAGGCACGCAATAGAGCGGCCAGCCCGCATCCTGCATGCGCCGCTGCCAGTCCATTTCCTCGGCATACATGAAATATCCTTCGTCCAACAGCCCCACCGACCGAACCGCATCCGAGCGCGCCAGCAGGCACGCGCCCAGGGCGAAATCGACGGCGAAGGGCTGGTCGCCATCATACAGGCGGCGGGGATAGCGCCCATTGAGCCGGGAGTCCAGCAGCCGGTGGTGGAGTGGGAAAAAGTCGAGGAGGAGTTGGGCAAGACTGGGGAAGCGAAAAGCGCTGTGCTGGAAACTACCGTCGCCATAACTCAGGCGCGGGCAGCATCCGCCCGCACGCGGGTGCATTTCCAGAAATCCGCCAAGAGCGGTGAGAGCGCCGGGGTGCAGTTCGGCATCCGGGTTGAGCAGCAAAACGGCATCGCATCCCTCGTCCGTTTGCGCCTCGCCATCGAATCCCAGGGCGCGTAGTCCCGCATTGTTCCCCGCGGCAAAGCCCAAATTCTCGCCGCTGCGAATCAATTTTGCCTGCGGGAACTGCTCTGCCACCCTATCGGCGCTGCCGTCAATCGAAGCGTTATCGACGACGACGACCCGCACAGCGCCGCCATGAAACCGCTGCGATTCGTCAAAAACAGAAGCCAGACATTTCGTCAGCAAATCCCGCACATTGTAGCTGACGATGACAACCCCGATATTCATGACTGCCGTTTCGTCACCTATTGTTGGGGATCGCCTATCTGGATATATTGCACATCGGCGAAGTTGTTGATCACCGCCACATCCTCGTGCAGCAAGCCGCCCCAAATCTGGAACGGGTTGCGAGCAGGCGGCTCCGTCCAGACAATCGTGCCATAGACCAGACCTCGTTTGCCCGGATCCAGAAAACATTGCTCGCGGCCATCCACGGTTTCGCAGCGCAGGTCCTCACGCCGGCCCACGGCATAGCGGAAGGGGAAATCCTGGCCGAAGTTGGACTGGAAGTTGAGGGCGAAACGCCATGTGCCCGACTGTTCGAACCAGCTTTCGTCCTCAGCCTCATAGGCCAGGGTGTTGAAATTCTGGTCGGAATGATAGACCGTGCCCGGCCAGGGGCCAGCCGTGCGGATGGGCACATTGCCGTAGTTCTCGACCGTGGCGGTGAAAACCAGGGCGCCGCCGATGGGGATATTGAGGTCGCCGCTCTCTGGATTGAGCATAGTGATCTCGCCGCGCACGATGTCGGCGCGAGGCAGGCCGCCGTTGTCGATGGTCAGGGTGCTGCTGACGACGGTGTGGTTTCCGACCTGGTCACGCGCTTCGGCCACGACGACATAGTCGCCGTCAGGCGGCGGATCGGCGCCCAGGTCGATGCCGCCGTCGTAATCATAGAAATGATAGCCCGTCTCGGTGGGCTTTAGCTCTCGCTCGGTTTCGGCCAGCGGGAATTTACGGGTGGGATTGGCCGGGTCGATGTTTTCAGGGTCGGCGGGGTCGAACAAATAGACCTGGATTTCCTCAACGTTTTTGGTGAGCCAATAGGTGATCGCCGCCCGGTCATCGATGCCGTCCTGGTTGGGCGTGATCACCGCCGGGGTCACCGAGAAATTCTCGAACTGCGGGGCTTCAGTGTCCGCGCCGACAATCGTCAGTGCGCCCTCGGATGTCTCCGTCCTTCCCTTTTCGTCGGTCGCCTCTACCACCCAGGTGTACTCGCCGTCCGGCAAAACCCGGCCATCGATCACGCCGCCCCACAACACGTTGTAATCGCGTGCGCCTCGCCGCCTGTCCTTGCGAAAATAGTGGCGATTCCCCTGCGCATCCACAAAATAGATCGACACATCGCCCGGTCGCCGGATGGTGTAATCGATACGCGCCACGTTGCTATCGCCATCGGCATTGGGACTGATGGTTGACGGCTCGATGGCTGCATTGGTGACCAGCGGACCGCCAGCGCAGGCGGAGAGCAGAAGCGCCGTCAATCCCAGGCAGAGAAACGCCAGGGAAACGAACGCATTGCGCCGATTCAATGTTTGGATTGCAGTTGGGAGTCTGAACACGGGAGATTAGCCGTAACTGGTTTGCGATGAAAAACCCGCCGAATCGGGCGGGTGAGTCAGGCGCAGTTTAGCAGATTTCGAGAGGTAGAGCCAAGAGAGAATGCGTACGTGAATGGACACTCTTCCTGGCGGAATCGATGCTCGTTTGCGTAGCGCACAGATGGGAGAATCGCCAGGTCGCACGTATAATGCCTTCCGAGCTGAGTCTGCCACGCCTTACGGTGCATCATGCCTGACCTGCAAACTCTCTTTCTGAACACGACCTTTCCCACACCATTGGTGCTGGCCTCTGGCATCTGGGGAACGACGGCCAGTCTGCTGGTGCGGGCTGCTGATGCCGGCTGCGGTGCGGTCACCAGCAAAAGTGCGGGGCCGGAACCACGCGGGGGTCATGTCAATCCCACCTGCCTGGACTGGGGCGGGGGGTTGATTAACGCCATCGGCCTGCCCAACCCAGGGGCCAAGCATGAGGCAGAGATCTTACGAGAGACGAAAGCCGGGCTTGCCCCGGCAGGCGTCGCTTTGATCGCCAGCTTTTTCGCCGACACCGTGGAGAATTTCGGGCATGTGGCGGCAACGCTTGCCCAGGCGCGCCCTGATTTTCTCGAAGCGAATATCTCTTGCCCAAATGTGCACAGCGATTTCGGCGAGCCGTTCGCTGCCCGCGCCGCCAGCGCCGCCGCCGTGGCTGAATCCGTGAAACAGGCTGTGCCCGACATCCCTCTCATCGTCAAGCTGGCCCCCAATGTGCCTGACATCGGGCGCATCGCAGCGGCGGCGGTGGAAGCGGGGGCGGATGCCATCTGTGCGGTGAATACGATGCCGGGCATCGTGATCGATATCGAAAGCGGCCAGCCCATCCTGCAGAACCGCAGCGGCGGCATCTCTGGCCCGGCCTTGCTGCCCATCGCCCTGCGCTGCGTCTACGAAATCCGGCAGGCGCTGCCCCGCACGCCCATCATCGGCACCGGCGGCGTCACCCGTGGCGAGGATGCTGTAGCGATGCTGATGGCCGGGGCCACGGCGGTCGGCGTCGGTTCGGCCATCTATTACCGGGGGCCTGCGGCGATTACGCTGATTCGGAATGAGTTGGCGGACTGGCTGAATCAACACGGCTTTGAGTCGGTCGAATCCGTGCAAAACATGGCGCATCGCCAGCCCGTTTTCCTCACCTCGCCCACGCCAGCGCCTGTTCCGAGTTGACAGGTTCAAGGTTGAAAGCTGAAGTCGAGCCGTTCGATATACCGATTCTTCAACCTTCAACCTTTGACCTTTGACCTCCTATACCCGCTACCCAATATCCCTATGTCCTCCCTCCCCACCCCCGCCCGCATTGTCGCCATCGTGCAGGAGAACGCTCGCACCAAGACTTTCGTGTTCGATGCCCGCTGGCAGGCTGAACCCGGCCAATTCCTCATGGCCTGGCTGCCGCGCTTCGACGAAAAACCATTCAGTCTTGTCAACGATGACCCCGTCACGATCATGGTCGCCAATGTCGGTCCCTTCACGGCGATGCTGCACGGGCTGCGGGCGGGCGATCGGGTGTGGCTGCGCGGGCCGTTCGGGCGAGGATTCAAGATCGAGGGAGAACGCCTGTTGCTCGTGGGCGGCGGCTACGGGGTCGCTCCCCTCAGCTTCTTGCTGGCGAGGGCATTGGCGCAGGGTTGTTCGGCAGTTGCGGCCATCGGCGCGCGCACGGCCAGCGATCTGCTTTATGTCGATAGACTTCGGTCTCAGGGCATCGACGTGATTGTGACGACCGAGGATGGCAGCGCCGGGCAGCCAGGGCTTGTCACCGGGCCGCTGGCGCCGCTGCTGCAACAGAAGCGAACGGACTGCCTTTATGCCTGCGGGCCGCATGGTATGTTGGCAGCGTTAGAGCGATTTGCGCAAAGCCATGATCTGCCCGCCCAATTATCCTGGGAAGCCTATATGCGCTGCGGCATCGGCGTCTGCGGTTCGTGCGAGCACAAGGGTCGGGTGTTGTGCCTGGATGGGCCGGTGCTGAGGTCGGGAGCGCTTCCTCGTTGACAGTGTCGGGATGCAGGATTAAAATTTTCGTAATTGAGCGGATAGTGCTTCGTCTTCTCATCTGGACGTCCGCATAGGCATCAATTTTAGACTGTTGGCGGGATGGTATGTGGAATGATTCTGCCTAATTACAAATTGGGCAGAAGAAGCAAAGTAGGTTTTACAAATGACAAAAGAAAACGATAATTTACAATCAAACATTCTCCAAGAAGTTAAAAAGACGGGCTTCCCCACAGAAGTTATATGCGCCGAAATTATGCAGAAACAAGGGTGGGGCGTGTTGCATAGTCCATCATACTGGGATGAAACAGAAAAAATTAGTCGCGAGCTTGATTTGCGGGCATTCAAACAGTGGAAATATACGACCAAAGGTGGAGAGTTTTACATTGGCATATATTTGGTTACGGAATGCAAGAAAAGCGAAAAACCCTGGGTGTTTTTCAAAACTCCCGAAAACCACAAAACAAGTGGAAGTCAGTTCATTAAGGCAGTAGACAAATTTATATTTACAGATGTCTATCGTACTAAAAGCCAATTATCAGATGATGTATTAAAAGATATCCATCACTATTTTCAAAGCCCTGAATTGGCTAGGACTTTTTACGAGCCATTCAAGGGGCAGGAAAAATCTGATTCGTCGCAAATGATTTATTCGGCAATAATGTCATCAATAAAAGCCACACTCTTTCATCTGCGCGATAAAAAACATGACAATTTCACATCAATCTATTATCCCGTTATTGTTTTTAATGGGAATATGTACACTGCTAAAGTAAAGTCTCTAGATGATATTGAACTTCTCCCATCAGAGCATATACAACTTTCATTTAACTACATGCTTCCGGATACCGTAGGGCGTCGTTCTATTGAGAGTGTAAACTTCGTTCTGTAATTTCAAGGCAGTAGGTCATGGTGTATCCTCTGGTGACCAATCAAATCACTAGCAAGGAGCACAGCCATGACCTACGAGCAGAATTGTACCTTACCATCAGCCC
>JAGFJG010000032.1 GCA_024102915.1 Caldilineales bacterium | reverse complement strand
AGCTTCGATCACGACTTGCGGTTTCAGGTTTCTCTCGGCGCAAATCTGGTTGATCGCCATCAAAAGTTGCTTGTTCATGGACTGACTGTTGTGTGGAGGACGGGATTTTCGGGAATCGATCGCTTGGACATAATGAAAGAAGTGGGCGGGGCCCACTTCTTTTAATGAACAATATCTATCGTTGATGATCGCAGTATACTCCTGCCGCGATGCAAAGTCAAGTCCGATCGAGAGTTCCGATCTACCAGCCCCCCTTCAAAGTTCGATCCAGGTCGCGCTGGACATCACGGCGGGCGATGGCCTGCCTTTTATCATATTGACGCTTGCCGCGCACCAGGCCAAGCTCGACCTTGGCGCGGTTGCGGCGCAGGTGCATGTTCAACGGCGCCAGCGTCCAGCCACGCTCCTGTACTTTGGCAAACAGGCGCTCGATCTCGCGACGATGCAATAACAGTTTGCGCTCGCGGCGCGGCTCGTGGTTTTCACGATTGCCATGCGTATAGGGAGCGATATGGACGTTCAACAGCCACACTTCGCCGTCACGGATGACGGCGAATCCATCGCGCAGGTTGACTTTACCGGCTCGAATCGATTTGATCTCGGTGCCGGTCAGGACGATCCCCGCCTCGATTGATTCCACGACTTCATAGTCGTGATAGGCTTTGCGATTAGTGGCGACTACGCGCGTCGATTCGTCAGTCATAGGGTTAATTCGGGTTCAGAAGGTAATCAAGCGCCGCATCCAGAGCTTCATCCTCTGGCGTATCAAACTGGTCAACCGCCTCAATGTCAGGGGTCAGGCCGATATGGTCGATCTGGCGGCTATCAGGCGTAAACCAGCGCGATGTCGTGACACGCAGAAGGGAGCCGTCCGACAGATTGAAAATGCTCTGGACGGAGCCTTTGCCAAAAGTGGTTTCCCCGACCAGCACGCCGCGCTCGTGATCTTGAACCGCACCAGCCACGATTTCGGCTGCGCTGGCGGTTCCGGCATCGACGAGGATGGCCAGGGGAATCCCATCCGCCAGCGCCCGCCCTTGTGCATCGTGCTCGAAGTTGCGGACGCCCGATTCGGTGACGATGATCCCGTCCTCGATGAAATAGCTGGCGATGGCGATCGATGCGTCCAATAATCCGCCCGGATTGCCTCGCAAATCTAACACGATCCCAGCTACATTATCGTCCGCCGCCAACAAGGCTTCCTCCATTTCGGCAACCGCCCGGTTGGAGAAGTCGAACAGCGACATGTACAGGATCGAATCGTTGAGCATCTCCGATTCAAATATGGGGATATCAATGCGCGCCCTGGTGACCTCGACATCGAAGGGATCGTCGACGCCCTGGCGCTGGATCGAGAGCACCACAACTGAGCCGGCCGGCCCGCGGATTAGGCGCACCGCCTCGTCCAATGTCAATTCTGTCACATCGACATGATCGACCGCCATGATAACATCGAAAGGCTTAAGGCCGGAGTGTTCGGCGGGCGAGCCGGTGAATGGGCGCACGATCAGCACGCCGCCGCCATCCGCGCTGTTCACGGTGGCCCCGATGCCTTCGAAGCTGCTGTCGAGCTCCATCATGAAGTCTTCGGCTCGGTCGGGCGGCAGCACAGCGGTCTGTTCATCATCCAGCTGATCGATGATGCCGTCCAGGGCGAGGAACACGATTTCATCAGCGTGAGGCGCTTCATCGCCGCAAAGTGCATAAACCTGATTCACGCTGTCCCAGAAGTATGCGAAATTCGGCGGCGCTTCGTCCGGGAAATCGGTAATGCGATAGATGGTGGTCGGTGGGGAAGGGGAGGCTGTGTTTGCGCACGCTTCGCCCGCGACCAGCACGCCTGCCGCAGCCGCCAACGTGATCTCGTCGCCCTGCGGCACGTCGCCGTCAAAGTTGTTGTTCAGGTATCGCAGCGCTTCCCAGAAAATGTCGAAGTTGGCCGGAATCTCTGTAAATTCCTGGTGGGGTGGGGGAGGGGTCGGCGTATCGGGCGCTGGTCGGGACGGGGTTGGGGTTGCAACTTCTTGAAGTTCATCTACCTGAACATCATCAGGCAGCACGAGCGATTCAACCTGGGGCCTGGAGACCACCATGCGCACAGCCAGCGCGCCAAAGCCCAGGCTGATCACGCAGACTGTGGCGCCAATAAAGAATGCGGCTGTCGCAGCAATCAGGATTTTGAGGATGTCGCGATTGTCATTCATGGCTGACTCAGCAAAGTGGGATTCTGTGTGGGAAGCAGGCGTAGTGCAGTTTCGAGAACAGGGTCACCGCCCTCGGCAGCGGCAGGTGCATCCGCAGCGACGATCTCGTCCGGGATCAGGCCCTGGCCGTCGATCTGGCGATTGGCTGGCGTAAACCAGCGGGCAAATGTCACGTGAATGGCGCTGTCATCGGAAAGGCGGTGGATGCGCTGGATCGACCCTTTGCCATAGGTTTGTTGACCGATCAATTGGGCTCGACCACGATCACTCAGCGCCCCGGCGACGATCTCAGAGGCGCTGGCTGTGTTCGCATCAACCAACAAGACCAGAGGGACATCCAGCGCTTCGCCGTCGGTCCCGGCCATGTATTCCTGAGACGTGCCGTCGGAATGACGTTCGGTGACGATAAGGCCGCCATTAAGAAAGTGGCGGGAAACGTCGCAGGCGGCATCCAGCAATCCGCCGGTGTTACCGCGCAGGTCGAGGATCAGGCTTTTGGCCGATGCCAGGTCTGCAAGCGCCAGCGCCAGTTCCTTATCGGTGAGGCCGCTGAATCGTTCTATGCGAATATAACCGACTTCGGGCCGTTCTTGCAGCATACGCCATTCCACACTGGGCAATTCGAATTGCTCTCGCTTGATCTCGAAATCCAGCGTTTGACCGTCCCGAAGCACGCTGAGGCGCACGATGGATTCAACCGGGCCTCGCAGCCTGTCGGTTGCGGTTTCAAGATCGGTCGGAATGGGCAAGGTGTCGCCATCGATTGCCACAAGGATGTCGCCGGACTTGATTCCGGCTCGGTCGGCTGGGCGATCGACCATCGGTTCCAGACGGATTTGGCCTTCCTCAGTCAATTCCAGATAGGCGCCGATGCCGCCAAAATGTCCTTGCAGGCGTTCCTGCTCGCGTACGGCCGGTTCCGGTTCAACAAAAAAGGTGTATGGGTCATCCAGGGTCTGTACGCTGCCCCGAATTGCGCCATAGGCACGTTCGGTGGGGGAGGAGAGAGCGCCATAGAAATCCTGTTCTAATAGATTCCAGGCCTCACCATACAGAGTCAGGTCGGACGACTCAAGTTCTTGTTCCTGATAGTGGAAAAACGCCCAGGCGCTGCCAATGCCGAGGGCGAAGACGAATAAGGCAGTGATTGCACCGGCAAGAAAGTAGGGCCAGACACGGAGACGAGAAGAAGTTGACATAACGCAATGAAATTTGAAACAAAGGGAAGTGTATCATAATCCCGGCGGGGGAGACGAAATAGCCAGAGATCAGCAATGAAACCAGAAGGGATTTTTTCTAAAGCATCGGCAAACGTTGCAGTTGCAGCCTGATGGTCACGACGCATAGAGCTGGATTGAGGCTGGCGGTATCGGCAGTCAAGTGCTAAACGCTCCATCGAAATGACCAGGAGTGAGGAGCCCTTCGCCTCGGTGATAATTCGTCACATTGCTGGATTTATGTAAACTTTATATTATTTATTTTACATAATTTATCTAGTGTGTATATAAAATATAACACATCGACTCATTTTATTTGACATAACACCTATCGCCGTAAGCCCAAAACCTCATCCTGCGCCGAAGTCATCTTGCTCAGCAACCATCGAAATAAACCTGTCCGGCTAACCTTTGGTTAAGCCCCGGCTCTGTCGCAGGGTTGTCAGCCTTGCAATGCCTCACCTCCAACCATCGTCATACATCCACTGGCCCACCCACTGCCAGTTTGTGTGCACAAAAAATCAGAACATGAGCTCTTGCCTCCCCTTCCCCTTTGTAGGCATCTCGCAAAATGCAACAATATTATGTTAAGTCACTTGGACATAGTGTAATCACGATATCGTCCCGCTAAAGACCGGGGCAATCTGCCGCTCAACAAAGTCCCAGTGGACTCATGCGCCTGCCGGTTCACGATACCGTGGCGATGGAAAAGGTCAACCAACTCCCCCATCTCATACGGGATCAGCACCTCGACCGGCGTCATCAGATTCATCAGGGTTGAATCGATTCGTTCGGCCAATTCGTCCAGCCCCCTACCGGTGAGGGCCGAGGTGACAACCACATCAACCATATGGCGGTCATAGATTGAGTCCGCCACTCTGTATGCAGCGTCAGCGGCCAGATCGCTCTTGTTCAGTGCGACCAGGATTGGGATATCGCCCGCCCCCAGTTCGTCGAGCACGACGTTCACGGTTTGCGCCTGCTCCCGCGCATTGGCGTGCGAGCCATCCACCACATGGAGCAGCAAATCAGCTTCCAGGATTTCTTCCAGCGTCGCCCGGAAGGCAGCGACCAGTTGCGTGGGCAGTTTTTGGATAAAGCCAACCGTATCGGTGAGCAATGCCGTTCGGGCGCTGGGTAATTCCAGCCGTCGGGTTGTCGGATCCAGGGTTGCGAATAATTGGTTCGCTGCCAGCACATCGGCGGCGCTGAGGGCATTAAGCAGCGTCGATTTTCCGGCGTTCGTGTAGCCGACCAGGGCCACCAGAGGCAGATGTGATGTTCGCCGCCGGGCCCGATATTGCTCGCGATGCACCCGCACCTCCTCCAACTCCCCGCGCAAAAAGGCGATGCGGCGACCGATCTCCCGCCTGTCGATTTCAATCTGCTGCTCGCCTGGCCCACGCACACCCACCCCGCCGGTTGCGCCTCCCGCCCTTCCGCCAGCCTGCCGGGCCAGATGCGTCCAGGCGCGGGTCAGCCTGGGCAAACGGTATTCATATTGCGCCAGCTCAACCTGAAGCGCTCCCTCGCGCGTGCGGGCGTGTTGGGCGAAAATGTCCAGGATGAGCGCCGTGCGGTCGAGCACCTTGACCTCTTCATTCCCGATCGCCCGCTCGATCTCTCTTTGCTGACGAGGACTGAGTTCGTCGTCCATGATCACGACATCGGCATCGAGCTCAGCTACCAGTGAGACCAGCTCTTCCAACTTGCCGCTGCCGATGTAAGTGGCGGGATTGGGCTCATCGATGCGCTGGCTGAGCCTGCCGACTACGGTGACGCCCGCCGTTGTCGAAAGACTGGCGAGTTCTTCCAGCGAATCCTCCAGGCTGAACAAACCCTCCTGGCCTTTGAGGACGACGCCGACCAGGATGCCGCGTTCTTCAATTGGGTAGTTGACGATTAATTTCGAAATGAGCTTGTTCTCCCATGCGGCTTGACTACGGCAATTGCAAACGCTGCCAGTAGCCATCTTCTAAATAGACTTCGAGCACGTGACCAACCCGCGCCAGACTGGCGGCGGCGACTTGCTCGCAGGTGTCCTCGGTAGTGTGCCAGGCGGGATAGTCGAAGTCGATGATATCGACCGCCGGAACGCCCCGCTCGATGAAAGCGATATGGTCGTCGGTGATCGGCTGGCCTGGCTCAGGTATGAACACATTGCCGTAACCCAGATCGGCAGCCAGTTCCCAAATTTGGGCGCTGAATTGGGGATTCGAATTCATCTCAAAGGGAAATCGCTGATCCCGGTCTCCGATCATATCGAGAAGGATCATACCGGCAGGGAGTTCCGCCAAATCCTGGGCCAGCCGCGTGGAACCCACGCCCCATTCCCAGTCCTCGATGCGTCCGTTGTCCTCGCCATCAAAAAAGGTCAGCCACACTTCGTTTTGCAATTTGGACTTGTCCACGACACGCGCCAGTTCGAGCAGCACGGCTACACCCGATGCCCCATCATTCCCGCCCAGCACGGGCGATGACTGCAAGGCCGGGTCCGGGTCACGGTCGGCGAACAGGCGCGTGTCGTAGTGCGCCCCGACCATCAGCACAGGTCCCTCCCCTGTCCTGCCGATGATGTTTCGCACCGGCGTGCCATTCCATTCAAACTCGTGCGTCTCGGTCTCCCATCCGTTTGCCTCTAGCTGTTGCAAAATCCAATCTCCGGTGGCGGCATTCGCCTCGGAGCCGGAAGGACGGGGGCCGAAATCGCACTGCGCCTGGGCCAGCGCCAGCGCTCGTCCCCCATCGAAGGCAGGGACAGGCGTGGGCGTGGGTTTGGGGATGGCGCCGTAGCCCAGCCAGCCCAGATAGACGAGCGCGAGTATGAATAAGGCTATGGTTCCCCCCGTGGCGAAGCCAATCGAAGAGCGCCTCATGTCAGCCCGTCCCCCTCCGGTTTCCCGCGCAGAACCAGGCGAATCGGCGTACCTTCGAAGGCGTATCGTTCACGGATGCGATTCTCAAGGAAGCGCATGTAGGAAAAATGCACGGCTTTTGGATCATTGACGAAAAAGATAAAGGTGGGCGGATCCATCTCCGCCTGCGTGGCGTAATAGAATCGAGCTCGCCGCCCGCGCACCGTTTTGGGCGGATTGGCAGCCAGTGATTCCTGCAACAGCCGATTGAGATCAGACGTCGATAAGCGGCGATGTCGTTCGTCGCGCACGCGCAGTGCTGTGGGGATGATCTGATTGATGCGCTGGCGGGTCAAAGCCGAAACATACAACACCGGAACATATTCCAGGAATTTCAGTTCGTCGCGCAGTTCGCGAGAATACAATGACATGGTGTGCGTGTCTTTTTCCAGCGCGTCCCATTTGTTCACGATGATGACGAGGCTGCGATTCTCCTCGAGGATGTACCCGCCGATATGGGCGTCCTGAGCGGTGATCCCCTCCACGGCGTCGACGACCAGCAAAATTACCTCCGCCCGGCCAATCGCCTTTAAGGCGCGCATGACGCTGTATTTCTCGATCCCTCGTTCGATGCGGCCTCGCCTACGGATGCCAGCTGTGTCCACCAGCACGACCTGTTCTCCTTCCCAGGAAAGATAGGTGTCGATAGCGTCACGGGTGGTCCCAGCAATGTCGCTGACGATGGCACGATCCTGACCGAGCAGGGCGTTGAGAATGGAGGATTTGCCCACGTTGGGCCTGCCGACGATGGCAATGCGCAGCAATTCCTCTTCGGCTTCTTCCGGCTCGACATCCTCTGTAGACGGCAACGCTTCTACAATGGCATCCAGCAAATCACCTGTGCCGGTTCCGTGATAGGCCGAAATCGGCAGCGGCTCACCCAGGCCGAGCGCGTAAAACTCGACGGCATTGAGACGACGTTCGGCGTTATCGGCCTTGTTCGCTGCCAGAATGACCGGTTTGTCGGTCGCACGCAGCAGATTGCCGACCTCTTCGTCGGCGGAACTCAGACCGGCGGCGGCATCGACCAGGAGCACCAGCAGGTCGGCCTCCTCGATGGCGAGCTCAGCCTGTTCCCGAATCTCACGGACGAACCCCGCTGACGCCGTTGCCAGCGGGTCTTCGAGAGGGCCTCTGGCCGTCGTCCGTTCGCTGATCACCTCGATGCCGCCCGTGTCCACCAATAGAAATGGGACGCCATTCCACTCGGCATCGCCATAAAGGCGGTCGCGTGTGGTTCCGGGCAAGTCCTCAATGATGGCCTGGTGGCGACCGACAAACCGGTTGAACAGCGTGGACTTACCAACATTAGGCCGACCAATGAGGGCGACGATGGGTTTTGGCGAGTAGGCAAGCTTCATGGGGTAGGCGTTATCAGAATGGAAGGGGGCAGCGTGGCGCTGGGGGTAACTTGTGCGGTCGGCGAGGGGGTGATGGATGCATCCGGGGAAAGCTCTATTGTAACCTGAACTGTGGGCGGCAGCACTGTCTGCACCGTCACGCCTTCGGGCGCCACCAGCAAAGGCGTGATCTCATGGACGCCCTCGCCCTTGCCGCTGAGGTCGAGCACAGCCCGCACGTTCTGGTCGCTCAGCGTTTGCAAAATCGAAAGTGGTCCCAGCAGAATAACATCGATGGTTTCGGGCGAGAGAGATTTGACCCGAAGTCCGGGGCCGAGACCCTGAATGACGGGGCGAGCGGTGAGCGTGAGACTTCCCTCGATCGGCTGCACGCCAATGCTTACCTCCACCGACTGCGGCCCGATGATCGCCACAGATTCGGGGATGACAAGCAGCGCCTGTTCTTCGATGTCCGAAGTGGCCCCTTCGATGTCAACCGGGGCAGTCTCCACATAAGGCGGCATCTCAGCCAGGATGGCAGGGTCGCCGAACAGAGTGATTGTTTGGGGCGTCACGGAAACGCCGGTCATACGATAGTTGGCGTCGGGTTGTCCCTGCACCCGTGGCAAGACTGTTTTTTCGCTAAAACCCTGTTGCTGCTCGATGGGAATCATGACGGCAACCGAACGGGGTTCCACGGTCAGACCGCTGATCACGGCGTTGTTGGCATCGCGCAAGGTCACGAATTCGGTGGTTTGCAAGTCGGTGCGTGAATCGCCGATGCGTACAGAAACTTCAGCGCGGGCGACGCGCTCGACCTCGCTGGCTGGCCCGCTGACCTTGACCACGGCGGGCGTCGTTTCAGGCGTCCCCTCGGCATAGCCAAATGGTGCGCTATCGATGATGCGGACGGCCACCGGAAAATCATGTACCACGCGTTCCTCGGTGCGTACAGCCACTGCCGCCGGTATCACTTCGAGTAGGTCAGCCCGGGCCACACGGATTTCAAGTTGAACCGGGAATTCGTGCCGTCCCGGCTCGCTATCACTGAGATCGACGAACGCATCCAGGTCATTAATTGATAGGATATCCCAGACACTGCGCGGGGCGCGTAGCCTCACGTCGGCCAGCGGCAGAGCGTCAGGCGCGTCAAGCAGCACCTGGTCGGCCGGCAAACCCCGGACTTCGATGGCCACGCCGCTCACGGTCCGGGACTCGAATGGGTCCTGTTGCTGCTTGACCACGACCCAGAATATCACGGCCAGGATAAGCGCCAGGAAGAAGGTGCCGAACGTCCGCAACAGCTTAGACATCTTCGTCTTCTATCTCCAGCATGCGCCCGGAACGCTCATAGAATCGTTCGAGCACGCGGCGCAGACGTTTTTCGTCCAATCTTCGAGCCAGTCGGCCATTGCGCGCTGCCGAGATAGTCCCCGTTTCTTCACTGACGATGAGCGACAGCGCGTCGGAATCTTCGGTCACGCCGATGCCAGCCCGGTGGCGCGTGCCCAGGCTTGTGTCGGTGAGCGTGCGTTGCGTCAACGGCAGTACGCAGGCTGCGGATTCGATTATCGATCCACGCAAAATCACGGCCCCATCGTGCAAAGGCGTGCCCGGATAGAAAATGGTGACCAGAAGGTCCGCACTGATATTGCTGTTCATCCTGATGCCGCCTTCGATAAAGTCCTGCAAGTTGACCTCATCTTCCAGCACGATGAGCGCCCCGTATTGCAGGCGGGAAAGGCGGGTGCAGGCGGCAACCAGTTCGCTGATTGTGCGGGATGCGCCTGTGGTGCGATTGCTGCGGGAAAAGAGGTTTCCTGTGCGGCCCAGCCGTTCTAGCAGGCGACGAAGTTCGGGTTGGAAGATGACCGGAATCGCTATCAGAAGGGCGATAGCGCCATAGCGAATGAGCCAGGAAAATGCGGTCAGCGATGTCAAGGTGCCAGCGAGGACGCCGACGAAGGCGATGACGAGCAAGCCGCGCAGTAACGGCACGCCACGCGTGCCGGATATCAGCCGCAGGATGCCAAAAAACACCAGGGCTACCAGCAAGACATCGATGACGTCCTGAGGAAATTGAAACTGCGAAAAAACGGCCAGGAAATCTTCCACGGGTCTTTATCGAAACAAGAGGCAAGCTCGTCGGAGTGTGCAATCACTTATTGTACTGCATGCGTTGCCTGGACTCAGAATGAGGCAAGCGTCGAGATTTGCGCCTGAGCAATCGGATCCTGCGCCCGGCCCGGCCGTTCAAAAATTCCGGCCTTGACGCTGCTCACCCAATCATAATCCACCAAAAACGTGCGAATCTTGATATTTCGCTGGCCCCGCACCTGCAAAAACGAATAAAGTTCAGCGCTCGACCATGTGCGTCCGGGCATCACTCTGGCGGTCGCGCCGATGCGGTTCGTGATAAGCAGAAGGCCGCCAGGACGCAGCACCCGAATCAATTCGGACACGACGGCTTCGGGTTGGGGCATAAATTCCAGCGCTTCCAGACAGGCGACGACATCAAAGAATTCGTCATCAAAGGGGAGTTGGCTGGCGCTGTGTTGGATGAAGACGCCCCGCTTACCGAGGGACAGGTGATCCCGCGCTATCTTCAGCATCCTGGCTGAGGCATCGAGCAGCACCCATTGTGCGTCAGGCAACGTGCCGGCGGCTTCGACCGATCGGGCCAATCGACCGGTCCCGGCAGCGACATCGAGAATCAGCGGAGGACGACGCAAATCGCCAACGGATGCCACAAAAGGTTCGGCCAGATAATAAATCTCATCGCCCATATCCCAATCTTTGATGGCATCATAGCGACCGGCGTACAGGTCATACAGCCATACCACCACGCGCTCCCCTAAATACGCCCCCTCGGTCACGAAGAGCAGCCAATAGACAAAAAGCCCAACGATGACCAACCCTGCTACGGAAATTAGAACAATGGCAGCCGTCGGAAGCATCAGGCCAGGGCGAGATTCAGCAACGTCACGCCCAAAGACAGCAGGCAGAGAAGCTCGGTCTGTTTGGGATTGAGGCGAGGCCGGGGCAAGAAAATGAATAATATTATGACAAGCGATATTGCGGCTGCGAAATACAATCCGACCCCAAAAAGCCCGACCGCCAGCAAGCCGCCAGCCGCCCAAAGCCACGCTTTCGAGGCTCCTGCCGCCGCCTGATCCAGCGCAAATCGCAGCAATGCAAACAGCCCTGGCAAGAGCAACACACCATTCAACGTTGACGACTGAACGGATATTTCAGAAGCAGTGGTCAGCATCAGGTAGCCGAGCCACCAGGGCAACACGACTCCCACGATCGCTTTGAGAAAACGGGCGGCTGCCGGATATGCGGGCAGGAGCAAAGCGCCCAAAATTGAGAAAATGACGACAAGAATCGTGAGGACAATGGCGGGTTTACCGAGAAACAGGGCTAATCCCAACCCGACGACGGCAACCAACCACATATCCCGACTACCGCTGCCGTTCTCTGCGGTCAGCCATCCCAAAATCCGAGTCCCCGGCGCGTGTTCTGTGGCGTAAGGCCATCCTGGCAACCGAACGTTCCGCGCTGACTCCACATCCTGGCGCAGCATCGCAGCCTGCGCCCACATCGCCCCCCAAATGGCGTCGGCCAGAATCAGGCCCAGCGCCAGCCGTCCCAAGCCCCGAATCGACCAATCGGCCACCGACGGATCGGACACCAGGGTCATGATCACGCCCGCAATAAACGCCCAAAATGCCGTGATCCGCCACAGACTCCACCGCTGCCTGAATTGCAAGTCAATCAGGCTGAGACTTGCCGAGCCGTTGTTCTGTTCGCTGGCGGACGCCATGTTCACTCCGGGACTTGACCTGCCAACATCTGCCGGGCCAACACGCTGGCGCCCAACACAACCGCATCATCGCCCAGCGCCGCCCGTACGATTCTAATCTTTTCACGGTCATGGCGCAGGAAGAAATTCGCATAGGCGATATCGCGCACGGGGTCGATGTAGGAATCGCCCAGGCTTTCGACCAATCCCCCACCCAGGATAATCATGTCGGGGTCGAGCAAATTGACGACCGAGGCGATCAGTAGGCCCAGCCCGTTTTGCGCATCGTGCAATATGCGGCGAGTGACCGGGTCGCCCTGCTTCAGGGCTTTGCGGATTACGCCGCTGGTAATGCGGTCATCGCCTCGTTTGCGCAGAATTTCTTTGACAATGGGTGATTCGCCACGGGTCACCGCCTCGCTCATGTTCCGGCTGATTGCTCCCCGGCTGGCGAAAAATTCGACATCTGCATCCCGTCCCTCGCACGACATCATCATGTGCCCGATCTCGCCCGCCGACCAGCGCGAGCCTCGCCTTAGTTTTCCGTTCAGCACCACGCCGCCGCCGATCCCGGTGCCCACGAAAATGCCGAGCAGATCGGCCACACCCTTCCCCGCGCCCATTTCCGCCTCACCCAGGGTGCCGAGGTTGACGTCGTTATCGACGAAGACGGGCAGGCCGAGTTTCTCGCTGAGGTCAGGGCCTAAATCATACGGCTTCTCCCACGACGGCAGATTGACGGCCCCCATAACCCGCCCGGTGAAGATGTCGACCGGGCCGGGCGCGCTGGCCCCGACCGCTGCAAATTTCGACAGTTCGAGCCCTGCTTTTTCGGCTGCGCCCCGGACTGCTTCCGCCATTCGTTCGGCCACCAATTCCGGGCCGGGGTCTTTGGCGCCCTTGGGAACCGAGCGCGCCTTGCTCCGCCCCAGGATATTCCCTTTCGCATCGACCGCAGCAGCCAGGATTTTGGTGCCGCCCAGGTCGATGCCGATTACGGGACGGTCATTGTCATTGCGTTTTGTCATACTAAGACCTCAGTTCGTTGTTCTGGGATAACTCTGACGAAAGGACGATGGAATTCATCGTCTCTGTTCGTCTCGTCGTCCTTTCGTCAATCTTTACAACACGATGACTTCTTTGCCCGCCAGCTTTTGGGTGACGGCGTCAAGAATGCGATGAAGATGTAAGGGATGCTGCACAAAATCGAGGTTGTCGGTTTCGATGGTCAGCACCGGGCACAGGCCAAACCCATCGATCCACGAATCGTAGAGCAAGTTGAGCCGTTCGAGATAGGCAGGATCGATGTTCCGCTCGTAGTCCCGGCCACGATTATGAATGCGGCGCTGGAGCGTGTCTACGGTCGCCCGCAAATAGATCACCAGGTCGGGCGGAGGCACCAGCGCACACAGGATTTCGTACAATTCCCGATAGCTACGGTAATCCCGTATGTCCATCGAACCCTGGTCGTACAGGTTGCGGGCGAAAATCTCGGCGTCTTCGTACACGCTGCGATCCTGAATGACGGAATGCGGTCGCGACAACAACTCGCTGTGGTGGCGCAATCGTCGGGAGAGAAAGAATATCTGGGAATGGAAAGACCAGGCGCGCATATCCTGGTAAAAGTCGGTCAGATATGGGTTGTCATCGACGGCCTCATAAAAGGGCTCCCAGGCCATGCGCTCGGCCAACAGTCCGGTGAGAGTTGATTTGCCCACGCCTACGTTTCCGGCCACGGCCACAAAACGCTTTGTCATGGTTGCGGCTCTTCTACCGGCAACGTGTCCCAATTCCGCCGCCAGTTCCGCCCCATCTTGTCGATATAAGCGGCTTCCAGGTCGATGCCAGCGTAGTTCGCCAGTTTCAACAGATAGGCCAGCACATCCGACATCTCCTCGGCCAGCACGGAGCGTTTGGCGGCCAGAGCCCGTTCCAGCGCTTCTTGCTGATTGCCGACCTCGTCTTGCATATGCTGCGCCTGTCTCAGAACCAGTTTCAATTCTCGGCCTACCTCGCCCACTTCCTCGGTCAGACCCACAAAGTTGAAGGACAAATCATCGCCGAACCCCTTCTCCCGGTCGAGGGCGCGATGAAAACGCTGGAAATCACCCAAACGCCGGCGTCCTCCGTGCAGAATGCGGATGCCCGTTGGTGGGGCGTCCTGTCTTAGTTGCGGCAGGCTTTGCTGGATAGCCCCCTGTTCCAAAGCGGTACGCACCAATCCGACCACGTATTCCCTGTCATCCGCCGACCGCACAAAATCGATTTCGTTCGTGTCCACCACCAGCACCGGCGCTCGCGTATATTGCTGGAAAAACACCTCATAGACCTGGCGAAGGGCTGCGATATAGTCCCGATCCATGTTGCGTTCAAACGGGCGGTCGCGCAGGGCGATGCGCTGCATCAGAACGTCCGTGTCGGCGCGCAGGTAGACGATCAGGTCGGGCACGGGCAGTTGTTCGCCGAGGATGGCCTGAATCCGCCCATACATTGCCAATTCATCATTGGCGAGATTCAACTCGGCGAATAAGCGATCCTTGTCAAAAAAGTAATCGCTGACCAGCATGCTGTGCGGCAGGGTGCGGGGGATGACCTGGTGCTGCTGATGATAGCGACTGAGCAAGAAGAAAATCTGCGTTTGAAAAGCGAAACGCTGGCGGTCGGCATAGAAATCGCTGAGAAACGGGTTCTCTTCGAATACTTCGAGAAGCAGCTCGGACGACAATGCGGATGCCAACATGCGCGCCAACGTGGTTTTGCCGACGCCGATTGCGCCTTCGACGGCGATGTACTCGTGATAACCCATGCGCAGTTTGCTTTGTTCGAGAATGTTTTGGGAGGGAGGGGTTTGTTAAATGCGGGGGAAGAATCGAACATCATGGCGTGCGGGCTGTTCATCAAATCAGTTCGCAAGCTTACCGCGTGGGTAGACAAAAGTCAACGATGAAACCCGGTTGCCGACTGCTGCGTACTGAGTGATAGAATACGCCATCGCTTTAGTTGTTAAGTTCGAGAGAGGAGCTTACGTGGCCGCATCAAGCCAACGGCAAGTAGAGGAGCAAATCTGGATCGAGCGCGCCCAGGCGGGCGACTCGGCCGCATTCGCTCAAGTCGTACAGGCATTTCAAGGCCCTGTCTATAATCTATGCTATCGCACGCTGGGCGACCGTGAGGAAGCGGAGGACGCCGCCCAGGAGACCTTCCTGCGCGCCTATAATAACTTCCATCGCTACGACCCCAATCGCCGTTTCCTCAATTGGATTCTGTCGATAGCCTCCAATCATTGCATCGATCGCCTGCGTCGCCGACGGCACACATTTCTTTCGATTGACGAAACGCCATTGCCCGATACCAATACGCCGCTCAGCCAGACGCCCCAGCAAAGCGCCGAACGCAAGGAACAGGCGGAACACATCCAGGGATTGCTGGACCAACTCGATCCCAGCTATCGCATCCCCATCGTGTTGCTGTACTGGTACGAGCTTTCGTACGAAGAGATAGCCGAAACCATGGATATTTCCATCCCGGCGGTAAAATCACGACTGCATCGTGGCCGCAAACAAATGGCCGAACTCATTTCCACTGCAAACCCGACCAGTCTTCCCACCCCAACATTATCGGTACCGGCCAGTGTCTAATCCCAACCCACCCGGAGACGAAGCCATGAATGACTTCGATTCAATCCTGACCCGCATTTCGCTTCAACTCGATGGGCAGTTGTCCACAACCGAGCGCCAACGCCTGAATGACGATATCGATACGCACCCGCAAGCTGCACACATGGTGGATGCCTTCAAGCAAGTCGATGCCATGTTACGTCATGCCCATCATGCTGTTCCATTGCACGATTTGTCGGCGATGGTCATGGCTCGCATCGATGCTGAACAGCGTTCGCCAAGGGGACTAATCGGCTTTGTTCTGCTAATTGCCGGGACATTGTCGATTTGGCCTACTTTGCTGGTGGCCGGCGCAGTATTCCTGGTCGTATCCGCGTTGTTGCGCCCGGAAACCTGGGCCACGATTTCTGAACTGTTGGTGAATGGATTGAATGCAATCTACGCCGCAATCCTCGCCCTCGGCACGGTGCAGGGCATGATCGGCTTCTGGGTTTTGCCGGTCATGGCGGCTGCGCTCGGAATCGCAATCCTGACTCTGACAATGGGTTGGGCGAAACGGATGGATTTTGGCCATCAAGTGACCAGAACTTAAATTATTGATGGATTGAAAACTTCTAGACGGAGGTAAATATATGCATACAATCATGAAAGTTTTGCTTGTAGCCCTTGTTTTAAGCCTGCTGGTGATCCCCGGCGTTGCCTATGCCCAGGACCCAGACTATGGAGACCAAGTGATATTCGGCAGCAATTTCGTGCTGCACAGCGGCGAAACGATAAACGGCGACCTTGCCGTCTTTGGCGGCAGCGTTTCGCTGGAAGAGGGCAGCCAGGTCAAAGGCGATGTTGTAGTCTTTGGCGGCAGCCTGCTGGTGAGGGGCATGGTCGATGGCGATATTGCGGTTATTGGCGGTTCCGTGCAACTCGATTCCACAGCGGTTGTTACCGGCGACGTCTCCGGTTTTGGCGGCTCGATCAATCAATCGCCAGGTGCAGAGATCAAGGGCAGCACTGTCGAGGGATTTCGTTTCGATCAATCTGGCGGACCGGAAATCAGAATCCCTGGCATCCCGCCGATCCCTTTCGGCCCCGATGCTGTTCCAGAGATTAACATCACCTCACCAATGCAACGCGGCCCCTTCGAATGGTTTATCGGCTATTTTCTGCGCGGCATGAGTGCAATCGCCCTGGCGGCGATTCTGGCGGCATTGGGTGTGGTGCTGGTCGTTTTGTTCCCGAAGCCGACCGAGCGCGTGGCAACAACTGCCAGCGAAAATGCAGTCGTCTCGTTTGGCAGCGGCTGTCTGACCCTGGTGTTGGGCATTCCCTTGCTCATCTTGCTGGCGATTACGATCTGCCTGATACCCCTCTCGGTTGTACTGGGCGTAGCGTTGATTGCAGCCTGGGTGTTTGGCTGGCTGGCGGTGGGCTGGCTGCTCGGCAAGCGTCTTTTGCTGGCGCTCAATACCGAGAATCACACGCCAGTGATTGAGGCCGTCGTCGGCGTCGCTGTCCTCACCCTTGTCTGGCAATTGCCTGGCGTTGTGCCCTGCGTCGGCGGATTCCTGAGCTGGCTTATCGGTCTGGTCGTCGGCTGCATTGGCCTGGGGGCCGTTATGCTCAGCAAATTTGGGACCCGGACTTACGGCGCTCCCCCGCCCGCCCGCACAACCCCGGCCGGCCCCCAACTTCCTCCACCCCCGGCGTCGGCCCTCCCTGTTGTCGAGGAAGATTGAACTTTCCAAGCTCCGGCTTCTTGCCCTTCTCAAAAAGGAAATCCTGCGTTATAATCTGACCATCAAACGGAATCGTCAAATGATTCTCTGCACCCGTGGGGATGATAGGCTTCGACGGGGCAGGTTCCGTTTACGTACTGCAAGCCGAGGCGCCTGACCTCGTAAAAACGGGCGACAAGACAAGTGCCAAAGACACTGTCAACTCCTTCAACTTCGGGTTCGCCCGCAGCGCCGCTCCTGTAGCGATCGCCGCCTAAGAGTCCGTAAGCTGAACAGACCGCCAAAGAGCGGTCGCGGCCCAGGGGATGGGTCCCGGCAGCATCCTCTGGTAACCGTCATAATCTGCAGGGCGCTCGTCAGCCGACGCCGATACGCTGGCGCTAAGAGACTCGGCTAGCCCGTGACTTGAGCGTGGTCCCTACCGCTCACCGGGTGAAAAGAACGTACGGACTAAGCTTGTAGACGTGCGTGGGCGGCTGTTTCGGACCGGGGTTCGATTCCCCGCATCTCCACCTCACAGACACTGCTGGATTTCCGGCAGTGTCTCTTTTTGGGCGACGCCGAAACTCTTGCACTATAATCGGCTGTCACGATTGATCCCGAAACGATATTGACCAACCGGAGGACGATGTATGGATTTAATGCTCAAGGGTCGGGTTGCGGCGGTGGCTGGGGCGAGTAAGGGCCTGGGCAAAGCGGTCGCCCTAGAACTGGCCCAAGAAGGCGCTCATGTTTCGATTTGCAGCCGTGATGGCGAGCGCGTCCGCCAAGCTGCCGGCGAGATTGCGGCTGCTAGCGGCGGCCAGGTGCACGCCATGCCAATCGACCTCAGCCTCGAAACCGAGTGTCAGCGATTCATCACCGAAACGGTGGAGCATTTTGGGCGACTGGACATCCTCATCGCCAACGCTGGCGGGCCGCCGTCCGGGCCTGCCGCCGATTTCACCGCCGAACAATGGCAGTCAGCATTGAACTTGAACCTGCTCTCCACGGTTCATCTCGTGCGCGCCGCCCTGCCCCATCTGCGCCGGTCCGATCAGGCACGGGTTATCGCCATCACTTCGATGACGGCGAAGCAGCCGATGAACAACCTCATCCTCTCCAACGCCACCCGCGCCGCCGTGCAGGGTTTTCTCAAATCAATGGCCAATGAATGGGGTCACACCGGCATAACGTTTAACGCCCTGTTGCCGGGCTGGACGCAAACAGAGCGGGTGACTGAGTTGGTGTCGGCGATCTCGCAGCGTCGGCAGCTCCCCACCGAGGAGGTAGTGGCGGGGATTACCTCGGAGATCCCGACTGGTCGTATGGCCTCCCCTGCTGAATTTGCGGCTGCCGCCGCCTTCCTGGCTTCGGGCCGAGCTTCATTCATCAATGGCGTGGCATTGCCGGTTGACGGTGGTTGGGTACGCAGCACTTTCTGATTTGTTGATGGTGGCTCGGATTGCATAGTATATTGACTACACGAAATGGAGATTGGATTTGAATAATTCTGAGATTCTCGCTGTCGTCGGCTCGCTCGTCCGGCAATCCGGAACGATTGTGCGCGAGTATCATGATCGACCGAACGAAGTGGACTGGAAAGGGACGAACGACCCTGTGACGGCGGCGGATAAGGCTGTAAACGATTTTCTGGTCGCCGGGCTGCGCGAGCGCTTCCCCGCCGATGCCATCCTGGCCGAAGAGTCGAAGGATAATCTGGAGCGACTTCAGGCTGCCCGCGTTTGGTGCGTCGATCCGCTCGATGGGACGAAAGAATTCATTGCCCGCAATGGAGAATTCAGCATTATGGCGGGGTTGGCGATAGATGGCGTCGCCACTCTTGGCGTCGTCTATCAGCCCATCATCGATGTTATGTACACCGGCATCGTCGGTGAAGGAGCATGGATCGAAGACCCCTCCGGACGGCGACCTCTCCATGTGGATGATGTCGATACGCCGGCAGAGATGCGGCTGGTTGTCAGTCGCTCGCACCGCAATCCCATCACCGACGACATCAAATCCACGTTGGGTATTACGCAGGAGCGCATTTCCGGATCGGTCGGCTTGAAATGCGGCCTCATCGCCCGTGCCGAAGCTGACCTCTACCTGCACCCTGCGCCCGGCACGAAGGAATGGGATACCTGTGCGCCCGAAGCCATCCTCGTCGGCGCCGGAGGGCGGATGAGCGATTGTTGGGGACGTCCTTTGCGCTACAATCAAGCCGATGTTCGCAGGCGTGGCGGGCTTGTAGCGTCGAATGGCCGTTGCCATGCGCGCGTCATTAGCCTCATGGGGCCAGCGCTCAATCGGGCTGGCATCGATCCTGACGTGGGCTGGTAATATGTCAGACAAGCAGAACGACGCCCGATCGGTTGAGGGGGGCGAGCGGCCCTTTTGGAAACTGGCCTTGTTGGGGTCCGATCATCGGCCCCTTCCGGCCACTTCGGATGAGCCGCAGAGTATTCACGTCCGCCAGCTCGCCGATCTTGATGCCGATTTCCAACATTTGCTCGTCCATTTTCTGCTGCCAGTCGAATTACTTACCCGCTTTGACATCGACCCAGTCACCTTTCGCAACAGCCAGGGCGAGGTCATGGTACATGTCGCCCATTCCGAAAATGGTCACGCCTGGGGACTTCGCCTGCTCAACGACATCGACCGGCGGGATTCCCTGATCGAAGTCGAAATGGCCGACACAGCCTTTGGGCGCATTGCCGTCGTCTGGCTGGAGATGAATGACCCTTCGGCTCCCCGGTTCGAGACGGACCACACTGAGGAAGGCTTCACCACCCTGCGCGGCTCGGCCCGCAGAAACATCCCGGCGGAGACGGCGGCCATGTTGGCTGGACTTGCGCCCGGCCAGACCCGCGCCGGTCTGGGCATGTTCCATCGCCTGCTGACCGATTTGGAGCAATTCCTGGCGGCGTTGCACCATTACGAATACGAGGTCGAGCCATTGTATTATCACAACGCAGTCCTGTTCGAGCGCAATGGATTCTCCTATATTTCCGGTCGCAGACGTATGCAGTCGCTACACGAAGCATTTGCCCCTGGCGGAGAGCTTTTCGCAAAACTCGATCCGGCCAATCCCTTCCGACATCCTGCTGCTGCCGACACAATCCGGGGCCGCTCCTGGGCTATTCATGACGGCATTTGGGACGGCGATTGGGATGGCATCAAAATGTTAAAGCGCATTGGCCGTCGCGGCGACGAGAACACCTCCCCAGGCGTCCCCTGGTAAAGCAATTGCGCCCCACTGATCAAGTTTCATCACCTCACCCCACTCAGTCACCCTTCTATTGTCAATATTATGTCAATATCAATTCGCATTGGCGTGATCGGCGGCAGCGGCGTCTATGACCTGCCCGGCCTGACCGACATCGAAGAAGTCAACCTGGAAACGCCCTTTGGTGCGCCCAGTGACAACTACATTCTTGGCACGCTCGAAGGTCAGCGTGTCGCCTTCCTCGCCCGGCATGGACGAGGCCACCTGATCAACCCCACATCCCTGAACAGCCGGGCCAACATCTGGGGATTCAAACAACTCGGCGTCGAATACCTGATTTCGATGAATGCGTGCGGTTCCTTGCAAGAGGAATATGAGCCCGGCCACATCGTCATCCCCGATCAACTGTACGACCGCACGCGCCTGCGTCCCCTCACCTTCTTCGATGAACCCGGTCTGGTCGTGCACCCATCCGTCGCCGATCCGCTGTGCCCTGACCTGTCCGGCATCCTGTATGAGGCTGTGCGCGCCACCGGCAAAACGGTTCACAAAGGCGGCGATTTTGTCGTCATCGAAGGGCCACGATTCAGCACGAAGGCGGAGAGCCGGGTGTTTCGGAAGCTGGGATTCGCCATTATCGGCATGACCGCCATTCCCGAAGCCATTCTCGCCCGCGAGGCGGAAATGTCATACGGAATCATCGCCCACGTGACCGACTATGACGTGTGGCATGACGAGCCAGTGACGGTGGAGATGGTCATCAAGACATTGCTGGCCAATGCCGCAGCCGCTCAACAGGCCACATTGAACGCAATCCGCATGCTGCGAGACGCCCCGCCCTCCCGCTATGCCAACGCCCTTCAGGATGCGATCATTACCAATCGAGCGATGATCTCGCCGGAATTGAAGGAAAAATATCGCCTCTTGATCGGCAAATATCTGGATTCCTGAATAGAGGTGACAGTCACTTTCGGAAGTGACAGTCATCTGATCAACGCTCTAAACCAATGTACTGCTGACCAGATTGATATAGTCGCCTCGCACAGCACGACGTGAGGAAAGGCCCAGTTTTCGCAGCAATTGCGAAGTCAACTGGGCTTTCTGTTCGGCGTCACTGGCTGACCAGGTGCGCGCCTTGATCTCTACAAAATCGCCCAAACCCTGCGGACGTGTCACCCGGTCGATATTGATGGCAAACTCGGTGTCCTCGAACTTGACGCGATAGCGATTGCGCCATTTGACCACTTCGTACTCACGGGTGGGATTGAAATACTCACGATAGAAGCGCAGTGAATAGGCTGCTTGCGCCGTGTATCGGGATCGGCTGAGAATGACCGAGTCTTGATATTCACGCTCGTAAATGCCTTCCATCAAGGTGAGTGTGTAGCTCGGCTTCACGCTCAGATTGGCGGGATGGCCTTCGGTATCAGAACCGACCAGCTCATTGTCCTCGCGATAGCGCAGATAGCGATCGTCGCCGCTGCTGGCGCCGGCAAAGAGAAAATAGGTGTCGAACTGCTGGCGCACCGATTGCTTGACCACTTCCAGCCCGCTGGATTGCAGACGCGCCTCAACAGCATCCACATCGTCGACCAATACCTTGACCTGAATCTCGTATGTCTCTTGCTGGGCGAATGGCGAAAGGGCGCTGCCGATGGCGACGGTTTTGTTAAGTAGACTGCGCTCGCGTTCGAGCATGAAGTCATTGATCGCCTGTGCGATCTCGGCTGAGCGAGCCTGCACCGCCGCCAGGTCGATGGTAAGCAATTCCCGGTCGGCCAACAACCGCCGCCCATTCACCCAGACATGCTGCACATCACTGCTCTTGGCGGCATAGACCAGATGCCCGTAGACATTATCCTGGTGCAGGGTGAATCGTGGCGTGCTGTGAACGCCGCTCTGGTCGATGACGACAACATCGGCGCGCTTTCCCACTTCCAGGCTGCCGACTGTTCCATCCATATGCAGGGCGCGTGCGCCTTCGATGGTCGCCATCGCAAACGCTTCGGGTGCAGGCAGAACGGTGGGGTCACCGCTGGTCGCCTTGGGCAGGAATGAGGTGAGCCGTATCTCTTCAAACATGTCGAGATCATTGTTGCTGGCCGGACCATCTGTGCCAATGCCCACCGGCACGCCCGCCGAACGCATCCTCTCGACAGGAGCGAAACCGGAGGCCAGCTTGAGGTTCGACGAGGGGTTATGCGCCACGCCTGCCCCATGTTTCGCCAGCAATGGAATCTCACGGGGACGGATGTGCACGCAATGTGCCGCTATCACCTTGGCGTCGAACAAGCCCAGGCGATGCACATACTCGATGGGCGGGGAGCCGAAATCTCTGTCCGCATCCTGCACTTCCAGCGCCGTTTCCGAAAGGTGAATGTGCAACGGAACATCGAATTCCAGGGCGAGCGCCGTGGCCGCCTGCAGAATTTCGTCGGTGCTGGTGTAGGGTGCGTGCGGCGCCACCGCCGGGGTGATCAGCGGGTGACCCGCCCAGGCTTCGATAAAGCGCCGACATCGCTCAATCCCCTCGTCATAGGATCCAGCGTCGGGGGCGGGGAATTTGAGGATCGTCTGACCCAATACGCCTCTCATCCCGACATCCGCCGTGGTGCGGGCGACATCCTCCTCGAAGTAATACATGTCGTTGAAGGTCGTGATCCCGCTCAACAGCATTTCGGCGCAGGCCAGGCGTGTGCCCACATCACAAAAATCCGGCCCCACGAACTCTCGCTCGACCGGCATCATGTACCCCAGCAGCCATACATCCAGCCGCAGATCATCCGCCAACCCGCGCAGTAATGTCATGGCGGCGTGGGTGTGGGCGTTGATCAGGCCGGGGATCACGATCTGGTCGGTCGCATCGACTACGGTGTCGGCATTGATAACCGCCCGAATCCGATCCGCAGGGCCGATGGCGACGATGTCGGATCCGGAAATGGCGACCGCCCCCGGCGCAAAGACATCACGCTTGGGGTTCATCGTCACGACGGTTCCGCCGATGATGAGGGTATCGACTTGGCGCATAATCGAGACTCGCAAACTTATGTCATGAATCAGCCGTACGCCGCTTCGCTCTCCGGTTCACCGCCGAAGATGGGGATGGCCGCCAGGATCATGATGGCGGTCAGGTTGACGAAGGAGGCGACGCACCAGGGACAGATCGCATGGATTTGGAAGAGTTCCGTGTATGTCAGGTAGGCCGAGAACGCAAAGCCCAAAACGGCCAGGGCAAACACTGCCAGTTCGCCCCACGATCGCAGTTCGGGGCCGGCGCGCAGATTGAACAGGGAAGCGGCGAAAAGCGCGATATAATTCAACAGGCCGAGGTATGCGACCGGGATTCCAAACAGATAGGCGTAGGCGCTATTTTGGACACTGGAACAATCGCCAACGCCGCCGCAGAACGCCTGAGTGTCGCTGAACTTGACCCAACTCAGGTAACCGGCAATGAAGATGCCGAGGAGACTAAGGAATACGATGATGCGACGACGAGCCATGGGAAAGGGACTGTGGGATGATTATTGCGCGGCGCCCGCCTGCGCAGCGGCAGCTTCGACCGCAGCCACAAAGACCTCAGGCGTAAACGGCCCGCTGTACTGCTCGCCGTTGATACGAACCGTCGGCGTGGAATTGATGCCCTGATTGGCTGCGTCGTTGTCTGCTTTGAGCAGGTCGGCGTAGTGTTCACGAGAATCCAGACAGCGGTTGAATTCATCTGTGTTCAATCCCAACTGGCTCGCCAAATCTTTGAGCGGCGTGACCTGGGCAGCCGCTCGGGGATTGGAACGCAACTCGGCAAAGAGCAGGTCGTGATAATCGTAGAAACGTCCCTGATCGGCGGCGCATTCGGCGGCCATGCCGGCCGTAATCGAATCGGGGCCGATGACAAATCGATAATTGAATTGGAATTGCGCAGTGCCCGGTGCAACCAAATCAGTGCGGATGGTCTCATCCAATGCCGCTGCAAAATCCTGACAATGCGGGCACTGGAAGTCCTCCCAGGCCTCGATCAACACAGGCGCGTCAGGCGAGCCCATAAGTCTGCGGTCGATCGGCTGCCCAATCTGATCGGCGACCGTGGTTCCCGGCTGCGCGGTTGATTGCGGGCTCCGATTGCTGAAAATCGCCACGATGGCCAAGAGGGCCAACAAGGCGACGGCTGCCCCAACCACGATCCAAAGGACTCGACGGTTGGAACCGGATGACTTGCTGTTTGCGCCGATAGGCTTGCTGCCTTTGCGAGGCGTCGATGTATTCTTGTCGGCCATTTCCAAAACCTGTGTGTGTATGTGTGGATTGACTGAGCTGAAGTCACAATGAGAACTGTAGTTTCTTACTCGACGATAGGCGATTGAACTCGTTTTGTCAGTGCATCCGCCATCGTCCATTCCAACATCGTCCATCGTCAACGGTCGGTCAAAAGCAGCGGTCTCAAACTGACGTCAGTCTAGTTGTAGAAACGCCGTCGCTGATTGTACGACGGCGCTGAAGTATAGCATAGGAGAGGGGGATGGGGAATCCGCAGACCCGCTCTCAGGCTTGTTTGACTTGCCCCACGCCCCGACGCTAGACTGCCTCCTATCGAGCAATCTATTACCCCACTCAGGAGATATCTATGGCTGGCTCAAACGACTGGCATATTTACGACCTGCTCAATCGCCCCAAGCCCCTGTGGCTAGTCGGCATCGACCTATCTGGCGCAGACTTGCGGCACGCCGACCTCAGCCGGGCCGACCTTAGTCATGCCGATCTATCGGGCGCCAATCTGAAAGCGGCCAATTTGCGCGATGCCAAATTGAAAGTCGCTAATTTGCGCGGAGCTGACCTCAGCCGGGCGGATCTCAGCAATGCGGACTTGAGCCGGGCTGACCTGTCAGGCGCAAAATTAGATGGCGCCAATCTTCATGGAATCAAAAAGGATGGCGCCATCTTGCCCGTAGCCCTGGATATTGGCGGGACTGGCTAACATTGCGGCCCTGTGGTGACGTCTCTTGTCAGGGGATGCGCACTCTGCTGTAGCATCGTTCCGAATGCAATCAGCCGCCCGCCTGCTGCTGAAAGAATCGTCGCCTTGATGCCGGCGCCTTCGCCGCGCGTTTGCTGGGGTTGGTCGATCGGGCTATGCCCTTGTGTAATGTTATGAAACTGACGAATCGCTAATTGTTCGGTCTGGAGTGGACTGAGATACATGCAGCACCTCGCTAAAGTGAGTGACCAACAGTTGTACTTGTCGGCCACAGAATGAACACGGATTGCCAAGGCTATTTGGCATCAAGATATTGCAGGAGTGATTGGCATACACGTTGCACCTGATCCTTTTGCAAGCTATAACACTTGGCGCCCTCACGCCTCTTTTCGCTTAAGAATCCGGTGGCGCTGAGTTGCTTGAGATGGCGGGAAGCTGCCGATTGGCTCAGGCTGAGTCGGTCCATAATTTCGGGTGAGCACAGGCCATCTTCCTGAACCAACAGGTCAAGTATACTGAGCCTGGTGTCGTCACCCAGGGCCTGCAATCGCACCAGCAGATCGGAGCGGCGCAGTGCGGGTGACTGGCTTTGGCTGCCCTCAGGCGTGCGGGCTCGGAAAAGAACGTAGATCGCATCATCGGCGTCCACTTTGTGCAGATACGGGCCCATGTGCGCCGAGGGCACGAAAACAACCCGATTTGCCGAATCCAGTTTCTCTCGCCAGTTGTCGCCGGGTGATTCCCCCGTAATCTGGGTGAGGGCGTCATAGGGGGTGAGTTTTGCCAGATCGATCTGACAGCAGGCCTCGATGCAGGCCTGCAACAAAGGCATATTTCGGGCCCAGTCATCAGCCAGGGTATCGGCCCACAACATGCGGAAATGTGAAACGACTTTGTCTCGAAGTGTCTCCGGTTGTTGCAACAGGGTGTGAACCTCGCGCTCCAGGTTTTCTTCGATATACTCTTCCGAAAATCGACTGCGCAGGTAGGTTAGAAAGAGATCTGCGTCCGCAACCAACGCATCCCGGCCAAAGTCGAGCGATGTAGGCAGCGGTTCATTATCCGAGTGGCAGAAATCAAGTCCATCATAAACATCGAACAAACGATCCCGCAGATAGGTCGGCGGCGCAGTGGCCAGGAAATCGACATAGGCTGGAAAGCTGGAAAAACTGCGAGGAGGAAGCACTGCATAATGCAGCCCAATCATGACCAATCGGTGTTCTCGCCGACGTTGCGGACTAAATCCGGCGGTGGTCTGCATCACCCACTCATCCAGGCCCGATACGTCATCGACATTGGCCATCATGACGCATGTGCCAAGTACGTTGAATGCCGGTTCCAGCCGCACATTCAGTTGATCAGCACTTTGACTCGTCATTAGTTCGATAGTTGGCATTGGCATAGTTCTCCCCCTTAGTCGGTTAATTCGATAAATTGCAAAACCCACTTAAACGGGTTATATGAATATAATATCATGCGGCATACGTCTTGTCAATCGCAATGGGGATTGTTTTAGCTAAAATATTCTGCGCGTCGTGTGAACTTGGCGATTTGTGAAGCGGAGATTACGATTGTTCTTGCCAGGAAACGAAGGAGACATCGGTCATGAAACTGACACGCCCTGACCTCATTGAATTTCTACAGCGGCTAGTCGGCGCCCCCTCACCCTCAGGCGGCGAGAAGGCCGTCGTGCAAGAAGCAGCAGCCGAGATGGAACGCCTGGGGTTCGATGAAGTCACAATCGATGGCAACGGCAGCCTGATTGGCATTATTCACGGCGCACATCCCGGCCCGACGCTGCTGCTCGACGCGCATTGCGACACAGTTGGGGTGGCTGAAGGCGCGCCCTGGTCGAGAGAAACGTATGGCGGGACAATCGACAATGGTCGCATCTATGGTCGTGGCACGAGCGACATGAAAGGCGCTTTGGCGGCGATGCTCCATGCCGCCGCCGGTGTCGCCAGGATGGAATTGACGGGCCGGGTTACGGTCAGCGCCACGGTGATGGAAGAGGTGATGGAGGGCGTGGCGCTTCGTTCAGTGATGTCGTTGGTGCAGCCGGATTTCGTCGTCATCGGGGAAGCCACCGAACTGAATCTGAATATCGGCGGACGCGGGCGAGCGGAGATCATATTGGAGGCGCTTGGCAAACCCGCCCATTCCTCCAGCCCCTACCTGGGCGACAATGCCGTGCATCGCATGATCCCAGCCATCCGGGCGATTGAGCGGATGACATTCCCCGCCGACCCGCTGCTTGGCCCGGCGCTCATGGTCCTCACCGACATCATTTCCGACCCCTACCCCGGCCATTCGGTGATCCCCAGCCGCTGCCGCATCACCTACGACCGCCGCACCCTGCCCGGCGAAAGCATGGACAGCGTGCTGGCTGACTTGCGAGCCCTGCCCGAAATGGCGGGCATCCGCGCCAGCATCGCCCACGGCGAGCACGAAACCTACACGGGAACCACGCTCTCCGGCCCCAAATTCTTCCCGGCCTGGAAGCTGGAGCCCGACCATCCGTTTGTGCAGGCGTCACTGGCCGGATTGCGCGCCGCCGGTCTCGACCCGCAACTTTCCGCCTATCGTTTCTGCACCAACGCCGCCTATTCGGCCGGCTGGGCGGGCGTGCCCACGGTCGGATTCGGTCCTTCCGCCGAGGGTCAGGCCCACGTCGTCGATGAGTACATCGAGATTGAGCAGTTGGTGTTGGCGGCGGAGGGATATCGAAAGATAATCGAAGCAATACTGTAAGATGTCGAGAGTATGCGGCAAGGGGCAGGGGGCAGGGATGATACTTGACACCTGACACTTGGCACCTAAAACCGACACTCAAATCAAAGGAGACCTCGCAATGACCCAACGCATGGCCCTGTACATGCAGGACAAACACCCCATTCGCTATGAAATCGAGATGGTGAAGTATGCCGAGGAGAAAGGCTTCTCGGAAATCTGGCAGGCCGACACGCGCCTGGCTCGCGACTGCGTGGTGTTGATGAGCGCGTTTCTGACCGAGACCAAGCGCATGCGTTTCGGCTCTGGCGTGCTGCCGATCTGGACGCGCAATCCCGCCGTCATCGCCGCTACCTGGAGCACGATGTGGGAGCTGGCCGGGAAAACGCCTGACGGTCGCAGCCGGGTAATGCTCGGACTGGGGGCGTGGTGGGAACCGATCGCCTCGCGTGTGGGCGTGAACCGCAGTAAGCCGCTCACCGCCATGCGCGAGAATGTTGAATCGATCCGGCAGTTGTTCACGATGGAGGAAGTGACTTATCAGGGCGAGTTCGTCCAACTTGATCAGGTCAAATTGGACGTGGCTTTCGGCGACACGTCCCCGCGCGACATTCCCCTCTACATCGGCGCGACCGGCCCCAAAATGCTGGAAATGGCGGGCGAAATTTGCGACGGCGTCGTGCTGAACTACGTCGTCTCGGTCGATTATATTCGAGAAGCGGTAGAGTTGGTCCGTAAGGGCGCAGCGCGGGCTGGCAAAACGCTCGACCAGGTGGATCGGCCCGAACTGCTGGTCTGCTCTCTTTCCGACGACGACCCCGACGCCGCCATGATGACCGGCAAGATGCTGGTCTCGTATTATCTGGGCACCGAACCGCACATCATGAAAGCCAGCGGTGTGGATGAGGAACTCATCCAGAAAGTGCAGGAGTTTGTGGGCTGGCCCGCCACCGAGGAGGACTATCGCCGGGCGGCTGTGCTGATCCCGGACGAGGTTGTGCGTAATCTCATGGCCGTAGGCACGACCCGCCAGTGCCAGGATAAGGTGGCCGAATACATCGACGCTGGCGTGACCTGCCCCATCCTCTATCCGATGATGGACGATATCAAGCCGGTGATCGACGCCTTCTCGAATTGGACACCGTGACGAAATCGGTCTATTGATGCGCTTCCATGTAGGCTCGCAACAATGCATTCATGCGTGTCTGCCAACCTCGCCCCTGGCTGCGAAACCAATCTAGCACGTCTTCGTCGATTCTCAACGCTATTTGCTTTTTCGTCGGACGTTCTGGCAATCCATTATGAACCACAGCTTGTGCGAACATCTCAGGCGTGACCTCCGGGATTTCCTCGTATTCATCTGAAGTGATGATATGGCTGTCAACCTTGTTCAAGTCGCTGCTGATAGGCTTTGATTTCGCGTTCATTTGCTTTCCTCATCGAGATGATACGGATGTTGTCGTCCCGCCATGTCCAGGCAATAACAACTAACCGTCCTTGTAAATCACCCAATGTGATGTAGCGCGACTCGCCATAATCTTTGCGAGTGTCCGGCATGGTGAGGCAGGTTCCACCGAAAACGACCTCGGCGTCGGCAAAGTCCAAACCACGATCAAACAATGTCGTCTGACGTTTGAGCTCATCCCATTCGAGATTCATTGAGAAATTGTAGATGCATTTTGCACATACGTCAAGATTATTGAATATCCGTTTCCCATGTCGGATGACGCAATGATGATACCTTCACAGAGTTATGGAACAGCCTGATAATGATCTACGACGCACTCGTGATCGGCGCTGGTTACATCGGCTGCTCGGTCGCCTATTATCTGGCGGCGGCGGGGCTGCGCACGGCCCTGCTCGACCGGGGCGGCATCGGCGCGGGCGCATCGTTGGCCAACTACGGCAACATCCAGATTCAGGACGCCGAACTCGAACACAGCCTGTCCATGATAATGGCCGGGCGAGACGCCTGGGAGGGGATCGAGGAGACGCTGGGGGATGTGGGCCGCCGCAAGCTGGGCAGCCTGTTGTTGATCGAAAACGAAGCGCAATGGCGAACGATGACCGCCCGGCTGCCTCGCCTGCACGCCGCCGGCATCGATTCCGAGTTGGTCTCATCCGACCATTTGCCTGAACTCGAACCTCTGCTCGACCCGACCGCCCTGCTCGGCGCTTGCTATTACGAGCACGAAGGCCAAATCAACCCCTTCAAGCTTCTGCACGCGTTCGTGCGCCGGGGTCGCGAGCATGGGCTGACACTGCATCTCGGCGTCGAGGTCAGCGGTTTCGACATCGCCAGCGGACGGGTGCGGGGCGTGCGCACCAGCCAGGACGACTTCAGCGCCGGGGTGGTCGTGCTCTGCACGGGGGCGTGGACGCCAGCCTTGGGCGAGATGCTGGGCCGCCAATGGCACGCCCCACACGTCCACGGCCAGGCCCTTGTCACTGAGGCGATGCCCGATCTGCGCCTGCGCAATCACCTCGCCTCCGCCGCCTTTTTCGAGGCCGCGCACGACGATGGGGAAAGCGACGGAGCAGTGCTGGCGGTTTCGCAGACGGCGGATGGGCATTTCCTGCTGGGGGAAGCCGCCCGCAACACCGCCAACCTGGGCAAGACGTCCACCGGCGAAGGTCAGGCTGCCATCGCCCGGCTGAGCCAGCGCTATCTGCCGATGCTGCGGGATGTGCGGA
>JAGFJG010000173.1 GCA_024102915.1 Caldilineales bacterium | reverse complement strand
TCCGCAATCCGCAATCCGCAATCCGCAATCCGCACTCCGCAATCCGCAATCCGCAATCCGCAATCCGCAATCCGCAATTCTCCAATGACCCAGGCACTCTATCGTCGCTACCGCCCCCAGACCTTTGAGGATGTCGTCGGGCAGGATCATGTCTCCGACACCCTGCGCAACGCGTTGCGGACCGAGCGCGTGGGGCATGCCTATCTTTTCACGGGGCCGCGCGGCACGGGCAAAACCAGCACCGCTCGCATCCTGGCCAAGGCTGTCAATTGCCAGGCCGAGGACATCGACGCCCGGCCGGACAATGTGTGCCCGGTCTGTGTGGCTATCAACGAAGGCCGGTTGCTCGACCTGATCGAGATCGACGCCGCTTCCAATACCAGCGTCGATGATGTGCGCGAGTTGCGTGACCGGGTGGCGTTCGCCCCCAGCGAGGCGACCTACAAGGTCTATGTGATTGACGAAGTGCACATGCTGTCCACCTCGGCCTTCAACGCCCTTCTGAAAACGCTGGAAGAACCGCCCTCGCACGTCATCTTCATCCTGGCCACGACCGAGCCGCACAAAATCCCCGCCACCGTCACCTCGCGTTGCCAGCGTTTCGACTTTCATCGCATTGGCACACGGGAGATCGCCACCCATCTGGGCGAGTTGGCGCAGCAGGAATCGGTGGCCGTTTCGCCGGAAGCCCTGGGCATCATCGCCCGCAGCGCCACCGGCTCGATGCGCGACGCCGTCAGCCTGCTCGACCAGATCACCGCGTACGGCCACGAGCAGATCGACGCCGAACTGGTGCGTGATGTGCTGGGCATGGTATCGGGCGCGGCAGTCAACGAATTGGTGGATGCGGTTGCAGGCGGGGACGGAGCCGAGGTGTTGGCAAAACTGCACGAGATCATCGGCCAGGGCGTGGAATTGAACCAGCTTGTCAGCCAACTGATCGAGCACCTGCGCGTTCTGCTGCTGTTGAACGTGGGCCGGGATAGCAGCCTGGTCGATCTGGCCGACGCCGAATTGGAGGCGATGCAGGCGCAGGCGCGGCGTTTGAGCGCCACCCAAATCCTGCATGCCATTCGGGCTTTGAACGAAGCCGGGCAGGCATTGCGCACGCCCTTCGCCGGGTATTTGCCGGTGGAGTTGGCTTTGCTCGATGCTGTCGGTATGGGGGACGTGCAGGCAGCGCCGGCGGCAATATCAAGCCCGCGACCGACAACGCCCGCCCCCACTCCCGACCGCAGCCGCAGCCAGATGGCGACTGCATCGCCCGCGCCATCGGCGGTGAATGCCGAGGAACTGAACCAGACATGGGAGAAGATATCGGCGGCCATGCGTCCCCACAGCGCCAAGCTTCAGGCAGTGATGCGTTCGGGGAATGCCGTGGCGATGAATAACGACGAGCTCGTCGTCCACTATCCCTATGATTTCCATCGCGAAGAGACGGAAGGATCCATCGACCTCGTCAACAAGGTGGCTTCCACCGTTTTGGGCAAGCCCACCCGTGTACGCGTCGTCAGCGGCGACTATACGCCGCCCCCTCCATCGCCAGGTACAGCGCCCACGACGCGAACACAGCCAGAGGCTTCCGCCGGGTCCAACCCGGATTCATTGCTCGAAGCGGCCAGAGAATTGGGCGCGATTGTCACGCCGATCGATTCCACTGGTCATACCGACACATAACCACTCTCTGACACGTAACAATTATGGCAAAGAAACGAAAGGCGCCTCGCGGATATCGTTCTCCCGGCGGTCGCAGCGGCCCTGGCGGCGGCGGTGACATGCTGGCTCAGATCGAACAGTTGCAAGCGCAAATGGAATCGACGCAAGCGGCTCTGGCCGATGAGACGGTCGAGGCTAGCGTAGGCGGCGGGGTCGTCACCGTGGTCGCCAATGGTCAGCAAGATATCGTCTCCATCAAGATCGACCCGGACGTGGTCGATCCCGAAGATGTGGAGATGCTGGAAGACCTGATTCTGGCGGCGATCAGCGAGGCGGTCGAGAAATCTCGCGCCCTGGCTTCGGAACGGATGGGCGGACTGACCGGCGGCCTCGACCTGCCGCCTGGCTTATTCTAGCGTCATAGCTATTCAGTTTGACCCTCATCAACAATGGAAGATGGTCAATTCCGTTTGGTACTGGATATTGGGTATTGGTCGATCTCAGCGAGTATCCAATACCCAATATCAAGATACTCTGTTTGATTGAGTTATACTCACACGACTCCCAAGATAGCATGAATTGAGAACGCCATGCACGTAGTCGCCGAACCCATCCAGCGTCTGATCGACGCCCTTTCGCAACTGCCCGGCATCGGCCCCAAATCAGCCTCGCGGCTTGCCTTCTATTTGTTGCGGGCGCCGGGCGAGCAGGTGCAGGAGCTATCCGCGGCCATCGGCGAATTGAAGGCCAGTATTGTGTACTGCGGTCGTTGCCAGAATCTATCGGTGACGGATCCCTGTGCGATCTGCGCCGACGCCACGCGTGACGCCAGTCTCATCTGTGTCGTCGAGGAGCCGCTGGACGTGGTGGCGATCGAACGGACGGGGGCATTCCGTGGTTATTATCATGTCCTGCACGGCGTCATCAACCCGGTGGAAGGCATTGGCCCAGACGACTTGCGCATCGCCGCGCTGTTGGCCCGGCAAAAGGCGGCTCCGGCGACCGAGATATTGATCGCCACGAACCCGACCATGGAAGGTGAGGCGACGGCGATGTATCTGGCCCGACTTTTGCGACCCGACGGCGTACGCGTCACCCGCCTGGCCCGCGGGCTGCCGGTGGGCGGCGATCTGGAATACGCCGATGAGGTCACGTTGAGCCGCGCCCTCGAGGGCCGGCGCGAGCTTTGACCGGGGTGATCAGTTCTTTTAACAAAAGTTCATGCGAAAAGGTATTGAAACAGGCCCTGCCATGTGATATAGTCCCCTCTGTTGCCCTGCGAACGTTACTAAACCCGGACAGAAAAAATGACCCAAATGAGCGGTCAAAGTGTCGGTGAAATATCGAGCCAAAGTACTTGACAGCGCTCTGGCTCGGTGGTAAACTGACTAAGCTAAGCAACATTGGTTCGCCGCATGGCGACCTTAACATGGAGGCACAGACCTAAGTAGAAACATCATCGCCTGGTGACTCACAACATTGTTGATCCGTCGGCATGTTCACCTGTCGGCGGTTTTGTTTCCTTAGAATCTGGACCGACCTGCGCTGGATAGCCAGCCAAAAGCACTTTAACAATTGAAAAGTGATAGGAAAGCAAGTGCGAAAGCCAGATCCAAAAGATCTGAATTACAGGTCAAGTCAAAATTTTTTCGGAGAGTTTGATCCTGGCTCAGGATGAACGTTGGCGGCGTGCCTAACACATGCAAGTCGAACGAACTCGATTCTTCGGATGAAGAGTTAGTGGCGCACGGGTGAGTAACACGTAGGTGACCTGCCTCGAAGTGGGGGATAACGACTGGAAACGGTCGCTAATACCGCATGTGCTTAACCATTCGATTGGTTAAGTAAAGTTCCGGCGCTTCGAGAGGGGCCTGCGGTCGATTAGTTAGTTGGTGAGGTAATGGCTCACCAAGGCGATGATCGATAGGGGGCGTGAGAGCGTGACCCCCCACACTGGGACTGAGACACGGCCCAGACTCCTACGGGAGGCAGCAGTGAGGAATATTGCACAATGGGCGAAAGCCTGATGCAGCAACGCCGCGTGGGGGATGAAGGCCTTCGGGTCGTAAACCCCTTTTCTGAGGGACGAGAAAGGACGGTACCTCAGGAATAAGTCTCGGCTAACTACGTGCCAGCAGCCGCGGTAAAACGTAGGAGGCTAACGTTATCCGGAATTACTGGGCGTAAAGCGCACGCAGGCGGCTTCGTAAGTCCGACGTGAAAGCTCCCGGCTTAACTGGGAGAGGCCGTTGGATACTGCGGAGCTTGAGGTTGGGAGAGGGAAGCGGAATTCCCGGTGTAGTGGTGGAATGCGTAGATATCGGGAGGAACTCCAGTGGCGAAGGCGGCTTCCTGGCCTACACCTGACGCTGAGGTGCGAAAGCGTGGGGAGCGAACAGGATTAGATACCCTGGTAGTCCACGCTGTAAACGATGTGAACTAGGTGTTAGCGGTGTCGACCCCGCTAGTGCCGAAGCTAACGCGTTAAGTTCACCGCCTGGGGACTACGGCCGCAAGGCTAAAACTCAAAGGAATTGACGGGGGCCCGCACAAGCAGCGGAGCGTGTGGTTTAATTCGATGCGACGCGAAGAACCTTACCTGGGTTTGACATGCACGTAGTAGGAAGCCGAAAGGTGACCGACCCTCGGGAGCGTGCACAGGTGCTGCATGGCTGTCGTCAGCTCGTGCCGTGAGGTGTTGGGTTAAGTCCCGCAACGAGCGCAACCCCTGTTGCTAGTTACATGTGTCTAGCGAGACTGCCGGTTTAACGCCGGAGGAAGGCGGGGACGACGTCAAGTCAGCATGGCCTTTATATCCAGGGCTACACACACGCTACAATGGTCGGTACAATGGGTCGCCAAGTCGCGAGGCGGAGCTAATCCCATCAAAGCCGGTCTCAGTTCGGATTGCAGGCTGCAACTCGCCTGCATGAAGTCGGAGTTGCTAGTAACCGCGCGTCAGCATAGTGCGGTGAATACGTTCCCGGGCCTTGTACACACCGCCCGTCACGTCATGGAAGCCGGTAACACCTAAAGTCGGTTTGCGAACCGTAAGGACGCGGCTGCCTAGGGTGGGACTGGTAACTGGGACGAAGTCGTAACAAGGTAGCTGTAGCGGAAGCTGCGGCTGGATCACCTCCTTTTTAGGGAGACCCGTCTGCCGCTGGCTCATACGAGTTCGGCGGGTGACCACTCCCAGGTCGAGCGTTGCGAAAAGCGACGTCTCTGGCAGCCTTCTTTCCTATCACTTTTCAGTTGTTAAGGTGAACTGCTCCCGTGGGCCTGTAGCTCAGTTGGTTAGAGCACTGTGCTGATAACGCAGGGGTCACTGGTTCGAGTCCAGTCAGGCCCACCTTGATTTGACAGCCCCACAGGATCGATGCTAAACTATCGGTCGCAAATTTGATTTTCAACACTCCTCTCAGCCTATTATCTGTATCAATGTCCCATTACGAATACTCAAAACGATAGCGTCTTGCGGTAGTCACCTGGGATGAATGGCCCGGCGCACTGCCGGGCTGTTTTTGTCTAATGGGTGTTCAGTCTCTTTCTGCAGCCAAGCCATCTTGACTTCAGAAAAAGGTGGAATACCACCCCGAAGAGAAGCGATTCTCTTCCTGGCACCTTAAAAACTAGATAGGATACGAACTTCAATCATCGTTTCTTGCGAAGGTTAAGCTACTAAGAGCTTACGGTGGATGCCTTGGCGTCAAATGCCGAAGAAGGGCGTGGTCAGCTGCGATAAGCCTCGGGGAGCCGCGATAGGCGCCGATCCGGGGATGCCCGAATGGGGAAACCCACCTGGGGGAATGCCCAGGTACCATCTGCTGAACACATAGGCAGATTGGAGGGAACCGAGGGAACTGAAACATCTAAGTACCTCGAGGAAAAGAAATCATTCCCTGAGTAGTGGCGAGCGAAAAGGGAAAGGCCCAAACCATTACAGCGTGATAGCTTGCAGGCGTTGCTGTAAAGGGGTTGTAGGACGTGGCGGGGACTTCTGCAAGGGTCCCAAAGAGTTACAAATCTGGTCGATAGTCGAATGGTACTGGAAAGGCCAGGCAAAGAAGGTGATACCCCTGTAAACAAAATCTGATCAGACTCTTGCTACTGTTCCTGAGTACCACGGGGCACGCTAATCCTGTGGGAATCTGGGAAGCCCACTTCCCAAGGCTAAATACATTTGACGACCGATAGTGAACAAGTACCGTGAGGGAAAGGTGAAAAGCACCCCAGTGCGGGGAGTGAAATAGAACCTGAAACCGTAAGCTTACAATCAGTCGAAGCACTATGGCCCTAGTGGCAATGTGTGACGGCGTGCCTTTTGGAGAATGAGCCAGCGAGTTACTTCTCAGTGGCAAGGTTAAGTCAGAAACAGACGGAGCCGTAGCGAAAGCGAGTCTGAATAGGGCGTGGCGGCACTATGTGTCGCTGAGTCGCTGGGAGTAGACCCGAAACCGGGTGAGCTAGCCATGGCCAGGGTGAAGCGGGAGTAATGTCTCGTGGAGGCCCGAACACACCAATGTTGCAAAATTGGGTGATGAGCTGTGGCTAGGGGTGAAATGCCAAACGAACTCGGAAATAGCTGGTTCTCCCCGAAATAGCTTTAGGGCTAGCCTCAAGCGTTCAGTATCGGAGG
>JAGFJG010000183.1 GCA_024102915.1 Caldilineales bacterium | reverse complement strand
CCAGGGTGATGGTGTCGATAATGTAATCGGTTTGGGGCGTCGAAATTTGGATCAGGCACACGCGATGATAATAGGCGTAGAGGCTGTTGGATTCGGTGTCCAACGCATATCTTTCCGCGCGTTTCAGTTCGGCGACAAGTATGGCCAGGGTATCGGGCGTTGTGATCAGTTGGGGCGGGGGAAGTTTGGGCGGAGTCATAGCCGAAGCTCGCAATCCTCATCGATTTGGAACAATGCTGCGAATAGATTGTCTGCTATTATGCCCTCATGCGAAAGGCTTGTCCATCTTTTCCGGGGTATGCCTGGAATGCGTTCAGGTGCGCTGAGACGACCCACTCACCCGAATGGCCTTGCCAAACTCTGTGGTTTTGACAAGTGATGTTCTCTTCAATACAATTTGTGAAAGCTTGCGCCAAGTTGATGCAAGTCGTTAACATGGCCGCTCACCCATCGTTGCAGTAAACATCGGATGGCCTTTGACGTCGAACGCCCCCGAAAACGAACATCCTGGGGGCTTCTTTTTGGTCGAATTCGGACAGGGCCGCGATAATTTGGCGAGTATGGTGTGAAGCTATGAAAAGACGATTGATTCATCAAACCCATTTTCGGAGGAGTTTATTCTATGTTTCGTACTAGACCTGTCGCACTGAGGAGAACGCTGCCAGCTTTTGCCTTGGCGTTGTTCGTGCTTTTGTTGATGGCGGCGACAGCCTGGGCCGGGGACGGCTCTCTGCAGGATGCGCCTGTCAAAGACCCCATTCCTTTAATGTGGTGGTTAGGCCCGATCGGCTCGATTATCGCCCTGGTTTTCGCTTATGTTTTCTACCGCCAGGTGATGAAACAGCCTGAAGGCACGCCGACCATGGTCGAAATCGCTCAGGCAGTGCGCGAAGGCGCTTCGGCTTATCTGTCGCGCCAGTACCGCGTTGTAGCCTTGGCGTTCGTCGTTCTGTTCGTCATCTTTCTGTTAATGGCTTTCGGTTTTGACTTACAGAACAAGATCATTCCCTTTGCTTTTCTCACGGGCGGTTTTTTCTCCGGCCTCTGCGGTTACTTTGGCATGAAGACTGCCACCAATGCCTCCGCCCGTACCACCAATGCGGCGCGGAACGGCCTTGAAGGTGGCCTGAAAATCGCCTTCCGCGCGGGCGCTGTCATGGGTCTGGTTGTGGTCGGCTTCGCCCTGCTCGACATCTCGGCCTGGTTCCTGATCCTCTACTACCTCTTCCCAGTCGAGTTCTATGGCGGCGCTGAGTCGCTGCTGCCGCAGATCACGGTGATCATGCTCAGTTTCGGGATGGGCGCATCCACACAGGCATTGTTCGCCCGCGTCGGCGGCGGCATCTACACCAAGGCGGCTGATGTCGGCGCTGATCTAGTCGGCAAGGTTGAGGCAGGGATTCCCGAAGATGATCCTCGAAATCCCGCAACCATCGCCGACAATGTGGGCGACAACGTGGGTGATGTGGCAGGCATGGGAGCGGACCTCTACGAATCCTATGCTGGCTCCATCCTGGCGACCGCCGCGCTGGGCGTTGCTGCCATCAGCGTCGCCGAACCATCATTCCTGAGCAACGTCACGCGTATCGAAATGCAATTGCGCTATATTTCGGCGCCCCTGGCATTGGCGGGCGTTGGCGTGCTGCTGTCCATTCTGGGCATCTACCTGGTACGTACTAAAGAGGGCGCGACCATGGCGGAACTGATGGGTTCTCTGGGACGCGGCGTCAACGTCAGTTCTCTCGGCATCGCTATACTGGCTCTGCCCATCATGTATTTACTGCAATTGCCCAACTGGTGGCAGGTTTGGGTGGCGGTTGTCATAGGTCTGATTGTGGGCATCATCATCGGCAAGTCAACCGAATACTACACCTCTTATGCATACAAACCGACGCAGGGCATCTCCGAACAATCCAAGACCGGCCCTGCCACGGTCATCATCGATGGTCTGGCAGTCGGCATGAATTCGACCATGATCCCTGTGATCACGATCGGCATCGGCATCTTCATCAGCTTTTACGTGGTCGGCGGCGCAGCCAGCACTCTGATGGGTCTGTTCGGCGTCGGCATCGCGGCAGTGGGTATGCTCTCGACCCTCGGCATCACCCTGGCGACTGACGCGTACGGCCCCATCGCCGATAATGCGGGCGGTAACGCCGAAATGTCTGGTTTGCCGCCGGAAGTCCGCCAACGCACCGACCAGCTCGACGCCCTGGGCAATACGACGGCTGCCACCGGCAAGGGCTTTGCGATCGGTTCCGCCGCATTAACAGCCCTGGCTCTGCTGGCCGCTTACATGGAGGAAATTCGATTCGCACTGGTGCACCTGCAAGGATTGACAGAGGTCGATATCAATGGACAAATGGTCGCCGTACAGACCATGACGATCGAGCAATTCATGACTTACTATGAGGTAACCTTGCTCAATCCCAACGTCCTGATCGGCATCTTTATCGGTGCGGTCACCGCTTTCTTCTTCGCCGCATTGACGATGAGCGCCGTCGGTCGGGCGGCTGGCGGCATGGTCGAGGAAGTGCGCCGCCAGTTCCGCGAAAAGCCGGGCATTCTCAAGGGTGAGGACAAGCCGGATTACGCGCGATGCGTCGAGATCAGCACACGCTCGGCGCAGCGCGAGATGATCGCCCCCGCGCTTCTCGGCATCGTCGTACCTGTCACAGTCGGCATCCTGCTCGGCCCCGCAGCCGTGCTCGGCCTTCTGGCGGGTGCGCTTACCGCCGGCTTCTCACTGGCTGTAATGATGGCCAACTCGGGCGGCGCCTGGGACAATGCCAAGAAATACATCGAGGAAGGCCATTACGGCGGCAAAGGCTCGGCTGAGCACAAAGCCACGGTCGTGGGCGATACGGTGGGCGATCCATTCAAGGATACTTCCGGCCCTTCGCTCAACATCCTGATCAAATTGATGTCGATGGTGTCCGTCGTGTTCGCCGGTCTTGTCGCCGCAGCCGGTACAGGCGGCTTGCTAGGCGGTCTGTTCTAGACTGCGTTCCGAGTGCAGAGTTCCAACGCCGTCCGGTGTTCCCGCCGGGCGGCGTTCGTATTGGCGCACACTTCGTAGCCGATTGCCAGCGCGCTATACTGTCGATATGGTTGAAATGCAATCTTCACCGAGCCGTTGGGACGCAATCTCTCTGGCGATCAACCGATTCGCCGACTGGTTGATAAAGCGCTGGCTTTTGGTAGCTATTATCCTGCTGGCCGCGTGGAATATGCTGCCCTGGCTGGCGCCGGTGTTTATGCGCCTGGGTTGGGAGTTGCCGGCCAGAGGCATTCACACCATGTATGTGGCATTCTGTCACCAACTGCCGCAGCGCTCCTGGTTCTTGTTCGGCCCCGAATTCACCTACCGTACGGATGACATCCTACTGGCGATGAACGGTTCGACCGCCGCCGTGACGCCCCTGACCATGCGCGCCTTCATCGGCAATGCCGACATGGGCTGGAAATTGGCCTGGTCCGACCGTATGATCAGCTTTTATGGCGGCTGGCTGCTCGTGGCGATGGCTTACGCACTGCTCAGGCGACGCTGGCGCGGATTGACGCTCCTGACGGCCATCTTTCTCATGCTGCCGATGTTGATCGATGGCGGAACCCATATGCTCAGCGACCTGGGCGGGCTGCGAGCGGGGTTCCGAGAGAGCAACGCATGGCTGGCGGCGTTGACCAACAACGCTTTCGCCCCTGAATTCTATGCGGGCGACCAATGGGGATCGTTCAACAGCATCGCCCGCATGGTAACGGGCATCCTGGCGGCGATTGGCCTCATCGGATTCGTTTTTCCCTACATCGATCGGTCTATGTCGAAAAAGTGACAGGCGTTGCGTACGCGTATAGCGTGAAACGTGGGATAATTCCTTCTGCTCACTGCTCACTGCTCACTGCTCACTGCTCACTGCTCACTGCTCACTGCTCACTGCTCACTGCTCACTGCTCACCCGACTACCCCTCCCTCCGCCACTTTGATATAATCCGGCCACTGTGAGTACCCAGCCGCCGGTACAGGTCATCCAACCGCAGACACTCGAGGACGCACTGCGTCTACGGGCGGCGCATGCGATCAGGGATTCCGATGGCGACGAAATCGGGACGACTGTGCGGTGGGACTACAGTCAACTGGCGGAGATGACGGGCATCCATCGCCTGGGCGGGGTGCTGGGCATTGGCCTCAATACCACACTCGCAGGCGTCGCCCATGCCTCACTTGTCCGTGTCGGCGCCACCTGTCTGGCCGAAGCGTGCGAACGCATCCGTGATCCCGGCTCGACGTTACTGTCGCAACTCGATAGTTGTGAGACCAGTTCATTGGTGACGCTGGCGTTGGCGGCGCTTGATTCCGAGATCGAGATGGCCTGGCTGGAAATCGGTGCGGGCATCCAGCGCGCCTGGGTCGGCCTGGCGGATTGCGGTGAATCATCAAACCTCTGGCTGAACGTGCGATTACGGGCGCATGGCCGGCAGAGTGGCAGCGCGCTGGTTGTCACCGACATGCCCGCCGGCATGACGCCCCTGGCCCTGGCTGCTGCTGCGGTCATCATCCTTGATCCTGAAACTGGCGTGATCGGTACTTGCCGTCTTGTCCTTCTGCCCGCTCTGGGGAACCCCGTTCGTTTGGTCGCGGCGGAGTCAGCGCTGAACCAACATGCGCTTGAGCAAGCGACAATCGACGCCGCCGCGCAATTGGCGCAGCAGCAATCATTACCGCTCGTATCGATAATCGCACCCGGGCAACCCTATCGCACCAACACGACCGCTCACCTCGTGCGCCAGGCGATTGATCATGCCGGGGCCAGGGCTGTGGCCAGCGCCTATTGACCGGGGCTGCGAGTCACGCCTGACCTTAAAATTCACTCTCAGCCGACGGGGCGTCCTTCGTCGTATCCATTTTTTCGACGATGATCGTCCACACAAAAAGCGTGACAATGGCGGCAACGACCAGAAATTGCATGGCTCTCGACTCCGGTATGGATGGCGTTCGATTCTTCTCACATTATGATCGGGCTTTGTGAAAACAGCTTGAAAACATGGCGAAAGTTCCATGACAATTCCGTCATCATTGGGGAAAAGCGTGTCTGACTCCATCGAGATCACCCTGAGATTGGGCGAGCCATTGCGCCGGGCGGTGGGCCAATCACGGCTGGACGTTGAACTACCCTCCCAAGCGACCGTGGCCGCGCTCATCGCCTTTCTCGACCAGACCTACCCCGATTTCGGACATCGCTTCGCCGGGCGCGACCTGGGCCATGACCACCCCTACGTGGTTTTCGTGAACAACGCCCAGATTTCGGCGGAAGCTTACGATCAATCGGTCTTGCGGCACGATGACCGGGTGCACATTGTGGTGCCGGTGGCGGGCGGCTCTTCTTAGCGCGTGATCGAACGGCTGTGGATTCGATGGAAAATTCCCGTCAATTGAACCCCGCATTTTTCCAGCGCTCGCCCCTAGATATCGCGCCTGAGCTGCTTGGTTGTCTATTGGTGCGCGAATTAGATGGCGTGCGACTGGCCGGGCGGATCGTCGAGGTCGAAGCCTATATGGGCGAGGAGGATGCCGCGTCCCACGCGTATCGAGGCGAGACCGCACGAAATCGAGCTATGTTCGGCCCGCCCGGACATGGCTATGTCTATCTCATTTATGGCATCCATCACTGTCTGAATGTGGTCTGCGGGCCGGTCGGCCTGGCCAGGGCGGTCTTGATCCGGGCGCTCGAACCGTTGGCAGGGATCGAAGTCATGCGGGAACGGCGAGGCCAGGAAAATATGCGGGCTCTGTGCAGCGGGCCGGGAAAGCTGTGTCAGGCGTTGGGCATCGATCGGGCGCTGGATGGGCACGACCTGCTGGGTGGCTCGGCCCTCTGGCTGGAACCGGGCGTTGTGCCGGGCGACGCCATTTGCACCAGCCCTCGCGTCGGCGTGCGCGGGGATGAAGCGGCGATCAATGCACCCTGGCGGTTTTTTCTGAGTGGCAATCCGGATGTGAGCCGAACGCCGCTGAATCGATCTCAGCGCAATTCGTGATCTAATCTTGATACTGCGCTGATATTACGCAGCTGGCGAGAAACCCTTGGGCAGTTGTCCTATCTGGTTTGTCGCCCCATCAATGGCTCACGCTTGCGGCGGATGCCACCCCACTCGCACCCAATTCCGCCGGGCATCGACAATCACATCATTGTTCATGTTCAAGGCAATCACTGTCACGCGACCCTGTGCAGTGAGTCCTTGTATGCGAATTCCGGCAGCATCCCACTGAAAATGTTTAGCCCAAATATCCCGGCGAGGGTGAAAGAGACTTGATAGCCTGCCCGTCAACGGGTCTTCCACTTCCGTTGTTATGTGTTTGTACAAGTTGCAACGATGACAGGACAGGCAGAGGTTAGAAAACTCGGTTTTTCCGCCTTTACTGGAGGGCATAATGTGGTCGGTGACCATCGGGTATCCAGAACACGCTTGAGTGGTCTGGCAATAGACGCACCTGTGATCGTCGGCTGCGACGAGTTGCGCTTTCAAGTCAGCAGCAAGACGCACGCTCATAGAATCTTACAGACGATCGGCAGGCGGAACCGCATGGCCGCGCCAGCGTAACAGCGCCGCCGCATGCGCCTTGCGCAACATCAACCGATCGGCTTCGGAACTCAATTGCTCAAGCTCATCCGCCTCTGATTTTGTAAGTTCGCGCTCAACTCGATCGGCCAGGAGCGCCTCAATTCGTAGAATCGATTCTTCACTCGGTAAGAACCGAACAACACGCCATAATGCTTCATCATCCAAACGATCGAGTGCCGCTAAATCCGACTGAAAGGCTGGCGGCGCGTCCTCCCAACTTGGCGGGCTGCCAACTCGAACAGCATGAAGCAGGACATCGGTCAAACTCTGGCGTGTTGAATCTGCCGTCTGTTGCAGCCGAACGTATAAAGACTCAGGAAGAGGAAGATTGACATTTTGGATACTCATTTTTGAATCCTTCTTGCATCAATTCGATATGAACGATTGCAGAATCATTATCCCCAATTCTGTTGTTGAATGTCAATGACTTGTTTTGCAGTTGTTCAGCCTCGTCTCACCAGCCTCGGCAGCGCCCTGATCTCCGGCGATTTCAACAACCATGCCGCCGCCGCATAAACCGCGATGGCGATGAAGCTGAATACGACCGCCTGCACCGCCAGCGGCCATCCGCTTCCGAACGACGCCATTGTCAGCATAACGGCGAGCATGATCAGCGCCGCGCCGATGGTGCGCAACAGACTGCGACCGACACGCGCTTCCTCCCATCCGCCCAGCTTGCTCCGTAGCAGCCACAACAACACGGCCATCTCGGTCAACGTCGCCAGCGAGTTGGCCAGGGCCAGGCCGCCGAATGACAGCCGCCCGATCAGAAGCAGGCTTAGCGCCACATTCAATCCCATGGCAGCCACGCCGACCGTCACGGGCGTGATCGTATCTTTGAGCGCGTAAAAGCCGCGCGCCATGATTTCGACCACGGCATGACCAACCAGGCCGATCCCGTAAAAGCCGAGTGCGTAGGCGGTCATGTGTGTGTCTTCGGCATTGAACGCGCCACGTTCGAACAGAAGTGAAGCCAGCGGAACCCGCAATGCGATAATCAAGATCGCCGCCGGGATGGTGAGAAAGAGCAACAGGGCTAAAATGCCGCCCATGGTCTGGCGCAGGGCGTCCCGTTCGCCGCGGGCAGCCTGATGCGAAAAGGTGGGGAACGCGGCGGTGGCGATGGCCTGGGCGAAGATGCCCTGCGGCAGCAGCATGACCAGCCATGCGTAATTAAGGGCGCTGATCGAACCGGGGATCAGGCTGGAGGCCAGGAAGACGTTGACCATGAAGTTGATTTGCACGACGGCCAGACCCAGGACGCGCGGCCCCATCAATCGCAACACCTCGCGCACGCCCGCATCGTCCAACGTGAGGGAGGGCGACCATTTGGCGTGGAAGTGGATCAGGCCGGGGATCTGCACCAGCAGATGCAAAAGGGAGCCGACCACCACGCCGATCACCAGCGCCTGCACGCCCATGCTAGGGGCGAGGAACATGGCGGCGAGGATGATCGCCAGATTGTAGAAAACCGGGGCCAGCGCTGGCAGCAGGAAGTGTTGGAAGCTGTTGAGGATACCCATCACCAGGCCGCTAAGCCCGAAGATGACGGTGGACACCAGCATGCCTCTCATCAACGATGCGGTCAAAGCCTGCTGTTCGGGCGTGAATCCGGGCGCTATGATCGTCTCGACCAGGGGCAGGGCGAAGATGGCGGCGAGGACGGCCATCACCGTCAGGCTGATGGTGAGCAGGTTGGCTACTTTTGCGGCGAGATCCCAGGCGGCGGCAGTCCTGTCCAGGGCCAGGCGTTCGCTGAAGGTGGGGATGAAGGCCGAAGCCAGGGCTCCGCCCGCCACAAGTGTGAACAACAGATCGGGCAGGCGAAACGCGGCCAGATAGGCGTCCAATTCAGCCCCGGCCCCAAACTGCGCCCCGATCACCATCTCGCGCACCAGTCCCAGCACACGGCTGACCACGAACAGCGCCATCACCAGCGTGGCGGCGCGGGCGATGCGATTCAATGAGGATTCGGTCGAAGCGGTCGATGTCGTCATCGTTGCCGGATGATAGCAGGATGAGTGCAGGCGACCCAAGTTGGAACGCTGGAGATGGCGTATTTCATGGCCGAGCACAATGGGTCTTGCCACGGGAGTACTGCTGATTTAGAATCAGGGTGATCGGCGACGATTGCTGGTCACCATCCTGTTTCGGAGGTCGAATCATGAAAACTCGCGTACAGGAAATGCCCTCAACCTGGGAAGCGCGTTTGGCGGCAGGCCAATTGAGCGAAGAGGAATGGAAGGTGCTGCGTGATCTGGTTGAGTCGGGCGATGTCGAGACCGAGCTTGAGGCGGCTCGCCTGCTTGATTTTAAAGACCGTGAACTCAATCTGGGTGACACCTTCTACGGATTCTGATCCACACCGCTCCCACAATCAACCCGAATAACCTGACATCGTCGCATGCTCTGTAAAACATACATCACTCCCGTAACTTTCGATGAGACGCTCCTGGTTTTGGCAGAACATGCAGGCAATGGCGACACTCGCCTGATCGCCGGCGGCACGGACGTGCTGGTCGAGATCGAACATGGTCTGTCGTCGCCGCAAACGCTGATCGATATCTCGCGCCTGCCTGATCTCGACCGCATCTGGATCGAGGATGGTCGGGTGCACATCGGCCCGCTGGTCACGCACAACCAGGCTGTCGCCAGCCCTATCATCCGGGAGCACGCCTGGCCGCTTTTGCGAGCCTGTTGGGAAGTGGGCGCGCCGCAAATCCGCAACCGCGGGACGATTGCCGGAAACCTCGCCACCGCCTCCCCGGCCAACGATACCATCCCGGCCCTGACGGCGCTGGATGCCGACATCACACTGGCCTCGACCCGCGGCGAACGCACGCTGCCCCTGGCGCAGTTTTTCCAGGGCGTGCGACGAACAGCCCTGGCTGCGGACGAAATGATCGCCGAGATCAGTTTTCCGCAACCGCTTGCGACAGCACGGGGCGCGTTTATCAAGGCGGGATTGCGGCGCGCCCAGGCGATCAGCCTTGTGAACATCGCCATTTCGCTTGATTTCGATGGTGAGATCGTGAAGTCAGCGCGCATCGCCTTCGGCTCAGTGGCCCCGACCATCGTGCGGGCCGAATCCGCCGAACGCGTTCTCCTCGGCCATCCTTTGACGCCCGGCCGCATTGCCCTGGCCACAGCGCTCGTACAGGAAGCGATCAGGCCCATCGATGACGTGCGGGCGTCGGCCCAATATCGTCGCTGGCTGGCCGGGATCATCACCCGCCGGGCGTTGGAGCAACTGGCGGCCGGGACAGAGCGAGCCGGTTGGATCGAGAATCCGGTCATGCTTTGGGGCGAGACGGATGGGCGGTTTTCAGTGATCAGTGATCAGAGCACAGGGTCAGATGTGATTTGCACGCTCAATGGCGAATCAATCGTTTTACATAACGCAACCCATATGACGTTGCTTGACGCCCTGCGCGAGATGGCGCATTTGCCGGGTACCAAGGAAGGCTGCGCCGAGGGCGAGTGCGGCGCCTGCACGGTCTGGCTGGATGGCATCGCCGTCATGGCCTGTCTGGTTCCGGCAGCCCGCTCCCACGGCTGCGAAGTCGTTACGGTGGAGGGGCTGGCCGGGGTCAGTGAGCAGTCGACAGTGGGCGGTCATCGGTCGTCGCTGCATGCGATTCAGGAGGCGATGGTTCGGTCTGGCGGCGTGCAGTGCGGCTATTGCACGCCCGGCCTGATCATGTCCGCTGCGAATCTGCTGCGAGAGCGCCCGCACCCCAGCCGTGATGAAGCCGCAGAAGCCATCACCGGGAACCTGTGCCGCTGCACGGGCTATGCCAAGGTGCTGGATGCGATCGTGGCGGCGGGTGAGCGAGAATGACAGCTATGGTCAAAACCCGGCAAAATACTTATGGCCGATTTTTGGTCTCACGCTGGCTGGGCAACGTCTCCGGCAGCGGCGTGATGTGGATGCGCGCCGTTCAATTGCGCCGAAATGAGCGGATGCAGCGGCTGCGCACTCATATTCAAATGCGGAAACAAGTTCGGAACCAGCTGGCGTGGTGGATTCGGTTCGTGTGCAAATCGCTCGATGTCATCGCGTTTAGCGAGGGCTACAATCTGCTCGGACAAATACTGAAACCGACCACACGCACTCTGACGCCCATCGAACTGACCGAAGCCCGTCGGGTTTTTCGGAATTCCGTTCCACTGGATTCCGTCCGCATTGACGAGTACTCCGTGTTGGCCTGGCTGGGCGCACTTTTTCGGCTGTTCCAGACCGGCCGGTTAAAACGCCTTGGCGTCGTCATCGCCTACACCATCAACTTCACCCGACCGATCAATGCTGAACCGGGCAACGATGATATGGCCTGGCTGATGCACGAACTTGTGCACGTAGCGCAGATGGATCGGGTCGGCCTGCAATACTATCCCGAAGCGATCTACGCCCAATTCACCGAGGGCTACGGCTACGATCCCGACCAACTTGGTTCACGCCCATTTTGCGAGTTCAATCGCGAACAGCAGGGTGAGATCGTGCGGGATTATTACCGGGCTGTTTGTCACGGCCAGTCAAGCGAAAATCACTTCGCTTGCATACTGGCGCTTCGCAGCAATCTGATTTAACTCAATCTCCAATACCCGATATCCATGATGCGCTCAATCGGCTCCTCCCTGCCTCGCTTCGACGCCCGCGCCAAAGTCACCGGCGCACTCGCTTATCCCGGCGACGTCAATCTGCCCGGCCAGCTTCACATGAAAATCCTGTGGCCGGATCGGCCGCATGGCCGCATCACGCGCTTCGATGTGAGCAAAGCGGTGGCCGCGCCCGGCGTCGTCGCCGTCTTCGGGGCCGACGATGTACCCATCAACGAATACGGCCTGATCATGCCCGACCAGGAAGTGCTCGTGGGCCGCGTGGGCGGGGTCGTGCGCTGCGTGCTCGACCAGGTGGCGCTGGTCGTGGCCGAGACCGAAGCCCAGGCCGAGGCTGCGCTGAAATTGATCGACATCGATTACGAGGACACACCCGGCGTCTATTCCGTGGCCGAGGCATTGACCCCAGGCGCGCCGCTTGTTCACCCCGAAAAGGGCGACTCGAACGTCCTGCTGCATTACAAAATCCGTCACGGCGATATCGATGCCGGTTTCGCCCAGGCCGATGTGATTGTCGAGCACGAATACAGCTCGCACCCGCAGGAACACGCCTATTTGCAGCCGGAGGCGGGGCTGGGCTTCGTACGGCCCGATGGCAAAATCGAAGTGATCGTGGGTGGGCAATGGATGCACGAAGACCGCCATCAGATTGCCCATGCCCTGGGATTGCCGAACGAACAGATCGTGGTGCGATATCCGGGCGTGGGCGGGGCTTTCGGCGGGCGCGAGGATATGAGCGTGCAGATCGTGCTGGCTTTGGCCGCGTGGAAATTGGGACGTTCGGTCAAAATCCAGTGGACGCGCGGCGAATCGATACGCGGGCATCACAAGCGCCACGGCATGGTGGCGAGGGCGAAGTGGGGGGCGAGCGCGGATGGTCGGGTTGTGACCGCGCAGGTCGATGTCAGCACCGACGCCGGGGCCTATGCCTACACCTCGACCAAAGTGCTGGGCAACCTCACGCTGGCCTGTCTCGGCCCCTACGAAATCCCCAACGCCTGGGTCGATGCCCGCACCGTTTACACCAACAATATCGCTGCCGGGGCTTTTCGGGGATTCGGCGGCCCGCAAGGCCATTGGATCGCCGAGATGCAGATGAACCGGCTGGCCGAGGCATTGGGCATGGACCCGGTCGAGTTCCGGCTGCGCAATGTGTTGCGGGAAGATTCGGTCATCGCCACCGGCAGCGTTATGCCCGCGGGCGTCACGACCGGCCCTGTTTTGGAATCTTGCGCCCGCGCCGCGGGTTGGGCCGAGAATAGCGAGGGTTGGGCGCGCCCCCAATCCTCTGGCTCGACCACCGAAATCAGCCCCACCCATCGTGCCTATTCCCTCGATGCAGCGGGCGGACGCAAAGCCCGTGGCGTCGGCATCGCCGCCTCTTTCAAGAACGTGGGTTTCAGCCTCGGTTTCGTGGACGAGTGTTGGGCGACGGTGGAACTGCACGGCTCTGGCGAAATCGAACGGGCGGTGGTGCGTCACGCCGGGGCCGAGGTCGGCCAGGGCACGCATCAGATCATGCAACAGGTCGCCGCCGAAACGCTGGGCGTGCCGCTCGACGTCATCGAACTCATCGCCAGCGACACCGATGAAACCCGAAATAGCGGCAGCACATCGGCCAGTCGCATGACTTTCATGGCCGGGAATGCGATCCATGGCGCGGCATTGCAGGCCAGGGCTAAATGGGATGCTGAGGAGGACCGGCCCTGCATCTCCACCTATCGCTATCTGCCCCGCCCGACCACGCCTTATGACCACGACACCGGCGCGGCGGACCCCAACATCAGCTATGGCTATTGCGCTCAGGCCGCCGAGGTCGAGGTCGATCTCGATACCGGTCATATCACCGTGCTGCGCCTGTGGTCGGCCAACGACGTGGGGCGGGCGCTCAACCCGCAATTGGTGGAAGGGCAGATCGAGGGGGCGGTCGCCCAAAGTGTGGGGTGGACGATCCAGGAAGAGATGAAGCAGGACAAAGGCCGAGTCCTCACCGACCAGCTCAGCACCTATCTCATCCCCACCGTGCTCGACGTCCCGGTCGACATGCAATCGATCATCCTGGAATACCCCGACCCGCAGGGGCCGCTGGGTGCGCGTGGCATGGCCGAGATGCCCTTCATCCCGACCGCGCCCGCCATCGCTGCCGCCGTCCACGCCGCCACAGGCTTGTGGTTCAATGACTTGCCGTTAACGCCGGAGAAGGTGGCGATGCGGCTGGCGGGATTGTGATAAAATGTGGGTCCGGAGGAAAAAACGATGACTAACGATAGAATCAGCGTGAACCCTCTGATCCATTTTGGAAAACCTTGCGTCAGTGGTACTCGCATCACCGTGCAGAATGTACTCGAACTGATCAACGAAGGTCTCGCTTTTCCAGAGATTATCGAGGACTATTTTCCCGAACTCGATACTGCCGATATCCAGGCTTGCGTGCAGTATGCGATCAATTTGGTTGCAGCTGAAGATGTGTTCCCCATCAGTCAGGCGGCATGAAGTTCCTGTTGGATCAAGATGTTTATGCCGTAACCAGGCGCTTTCTGAATGACCTGGGCCATGACGTAGTCACTGCTGCCAGTGTGGGGTTATCGAGAGCAAGCGATGAATCGATTCTTGAATATGCCGAAACGCAAGACAGAATCCTCGTTACCCGTGATAGCGATTTTGGCGGACTGGTGTTTGTGAGAAAGATCGGGGCTGGCGTGATCTTTCTGAGGATGTTGCCATCTTCTGCAGACGTGACACACACTATTTTGAAACGAGTGATCGAGAAGCACACTGAAGCGGAATTGTCAGACTCGTTCGTCGTTGTCGAGCCGGCAGGCTATCGGATTCGCCATTTGTCTCGAAATGACTGATCTCGACCAAGGTTAGTTTCCAGTCATGCTTTTCTCTGAGTATCTCGTTTTGGTGCGCGGGGCGGGCGATCTGGCCACCGGCGTGATCCATCGCCTGCATTTGGCCGGATTTCCCGTGATCGCCACCGAGGTAGCCCAACCGCTAGCGGTACGCCGCACGGTGAGCTTCGCCCAGGCTGTTTACGACGGCGAGCATACGGTCGAGGGTGTGACTGCCCGGCGCGTAGATGCCCTTGAACAAGCTCGCAGCCTGGCGATTACTGGCTCCTTGCCGGTGCTGGCTTTGCCAAGCGATGATGTGATCGCCGAACTTCGCCCATCCGTTCTCGTCGACGCCCGCCTGCTCAAGCGGTCGGATGCGGCATCGCGTGCACAGGCTAACTTGGTCATCGGTTTGGGGCCGGGTTTTACGGCTGACCATAATTGCCATGCTGTCGTCGAGACGCAGCGCGGGCACAATTTGGGCCGGGTGCTGTGGCAGGGGTCACCCGCGCCCAATTCCGGCGTGCCCGGCATCGTGGCCGGATTTGGCGAGGAGCGCGTTTTGCGCGCGCCTGCGCCGGGGACGTTTGCACCGGAACTCGACATCGGCGATAGGGTCGAGGCCGGGCAACTGGTCGGTTATGTGATCGAAGGCCGGGCCAGCCACCTCATTCGTGCGCAAATCCCCGGCCTGATTCGGGGACTGCTCTATCCCGGCCTGGCCGTTTCCGCCGGTATGAAATTGGGCGATATCGACCCGCGTTTCGATGTCGCCGCCGTTTACACAATCAGTGACAAATCACTCGCCATCGGCGGCGCAGTGTTGACGGCTATCCTCACCTGGTTGAACAGCGATGATCAACATGTCTGATATCCATTATGCTGCCTTTGACATCGGCCACTACGACCAGGCTCTCGCTCTCTGGCAGGCTTGCGAGGGCATCGGACTCAGCGTCGCGGACGAGCGAGAGCGCATTGCCACATACCTGTTGCGGAATCCCGGACTCAGTCTCGTGGCGCTGGCTGGCGATGCCGTGGTCGGGGCGGCGTTGTGCGGGCATGATGGTCGTCGCGGCTTCATCCATCATCTGGCCGTGAGTCAGGCCTATCGAGGGCGCGGGATTGGTCGGCGGCTGGCTGAGTCGTGTCTGGCGGGATTGCGAGAGCATGGCATCGACAAGTGCCATCTGTTTGTGGTCAGCGGTAATGAGGCGGCAATCGATTTCTGGCGGGCGAGCGGCTGGTTCGAACGAATCGATCTCACCCTGATGTCGAAGAATTTGTGAATTGGAGATACGCATGACCGCTGCCTTTCGCGTCCAACAAATCGATCACGTCGAAGTCTTTGTACCCGATCGGTACGAGGCGGCGAAATGGTATCGTCAGGTTTTTGGTCTGGAAATCCTCACGGATTACGAGGACTGGGCCGAGGCGGATGGCGGGCCGTTGATGATCTCCAGCGACGGCGGCAGCACCAAACTGGCATTGTTCCAGGGCGAAGCGCGCGGCAAACGGCCCACCGCCGGGCATCATCGTGTGGCCTTTCGCGTGGACGGACCGGGCTATCTCAGGTTTCTGGGCGAGGTCGCTGGTCTGGTTTACGATGATCAAGGGCGACAAATGGCGGCCCTGCGTTCGGTCGATCACGACAAATCCTTCTCGGTTTATTTTTGCGACCCCTGGGGCAACCGCTACGAAGTGACGACCTACGATTACGACTTCGTGGCGCAAACAATGGGGATTGGGTAGTAGCTTGGCGCAATTCGTTTTGACCTAGATGGACCTTAGTCACGCCCTGCGAGTTGAACTCGGATCGGTCGTCGCTTTCACCGGCGCGGGCGGGAAAACTACGGCCATGCTGCGATTGGGTCGTGAATTGGCCGCAACCGAATTGACGGTCATCGCCACCGCCACCACGCGTCTTGGCATCGACCAACTTCAACTGTTCCCCGGCTTTCTCATCGATCCTGACCGGCACGCTGTCGCCAACATCCTGGCGAAACATCGCTTCATCGCCATCGTGCGCGAACTTGACGCCAGCCAGGGCAAGGCGCTGGGATTTGGGCCGGAGCGCATCGCCGCGCTGCGGGAAATAGCCGATGTCGTGTTGGTCGAGGCGGACGGCAGCCGGAGATTTCCGCTCAAAGCGCCTGCCGAGCACGAGCCTGTGATCCCGCCCGATGCGACGCATGTCGTCTGCTGCGCGCATCTGGCTGCACTGGGCCAGCCGCTAGACGCTGATCATGTTCATCGCCCTGAGATCGTCGCCCGCCTCACCGGCCTGAACCTGGGCGACGCAATCACCCCGGCGGCATTCGCTCGTCTGCTTTTGCATCCGGATGGCCCGGCGCGCGGCGTGCCGAAAGGGGCGGGCCGGTATTTCCTGCTGAATGGCGTTGATCAAATGATTGAAGATTCAAGATTGAAGATTGAGGAAGAGCCTTCACGTGGCGCGTCAATCTTTGATGTTCAGTCATTAGTATTCCCCGATGCAACTCACCGCCTTGCTCTCCGCCTCGGCGCCGCGCCAGGGATCAACTCTGCGCTCTTCGCCCAGGCGGCGCACGAACCGCCGGTATTGGCCAGCTATGGCAAGACGACGGCTGTTGTGTTGGCGGCGGGCGCATCCACTCGTTTTGGTTCGCCCAAGCAACTCGCCGATTGGCAGGGGCAGCCATTGATCCGACATGTGGTGATGCAGGCATTGGCCGCGCCGGTGCAGCAGGTGATCGTGGTGTTGGGCGCGTACTTTGACGAGATTGCGCCGGTTTTGGCGGGATTGCCCGTATCCCTGCTTTACAATCCGGATTGGCGGCAGGGCCAGAGCGCCAGCATGCAGGCCGGTTTGCGCGCCTGCGATCCGCAAACGCAAGCGGCGCTTTTCATGTTGGGCGACCAGCCGCATCAGCCTGCAAGCCTGACCACAGCTATGATCGAAACCCATCGCCGCACCCTCGCCCCCATCGTCTGGCCGGAGCACGAAGGCAGGCGGGGAAACCCGGTGCTGTTCGACAGAGCGCTGTTCGGGCGATTGCATCAAGTCGAGGGCGACCGGGGCGGCCGGGCTTTGTTCGAGCAGTTCGGGGCGCAGACGGTGAGGGTGCAGGCAGGGCCGGAGATCCTGATCGATGTGGATGAGCCGCGTGATCTCATGTCTGATTCGGGGTGATACGTGGGTGCGGGACGTTTGTCGGGAGAAAGACGGCGTTGGCTGTTTAGTCGGGGTAAAAACGAATTGACGCACCCTGGTGATCGTGATAGAATCCACGAACTTGTGTCAGGTCGTACACAACCCCCTTCATCACACTCTTCATTATGGCCATCGAATACCTGCCCCTCCTCGTATTAATCATTATTGCGGCTGCGTTTGCTGCGATTGCCATCATCCTGCCCACCGTATTGGGGCCGAAGAATCCCAACAAAATGAAGCAGGAGCCAATCGAATCGGGCATGATCCCGTTTTCGGGGGCGTGGCGACGGTTTCCGGTGCAATATTATATGGTGGCCATGCTCTTTATCATTTTCGATATCGAGGTCATCTTTTTCTATCCCTGGGCTGTTTCCCTGAATGCATTGGGCTGGTTTGGCTTGATTGAGATGGCCGTTTTTCTGGGGATTCTGCTCGTTGGCTATTTCTATGTTTGGAAGAAAGGTGCATTCGAGTGGCAATAGGTGCGCGTAACGAAGCGTCTCCCATGAACCAAAATCAACCTGCCTGGAGAACTGCCCATGGGTCTTGAAACCCGCCTTTCCAATGCCGGGGTCGTCACGACTTCGCTGGAATATATGGTCAACTGGAGCCGCAAGAATTCGGTCTGGCCGCTGTTGTTTGGCCTGGCTTGCTGCGCCATCGAGATGATCACGTCGGGGACAGCCCGGCATGACATCTCGCGTTTTGGCAGCGAGCTATTCCGGGGTTCGCCGCGGCAGGCCGACCTGATGATCGTGGCCGGGCGCGTGAGCAACAAGATGGCTCCCGTGATCAAACGGCTTTACGACCAGATGGCTGAGCCCAAGTGGGTGATCGCCATGGGCATATGCGCCAGCGCTGGCGGGCCATTCAACAACTATGCCATCGTCCAGGGCGTGGACAAGATCATCCCGGTCGATGTGTACGTGCCCGGCTGCCCGCCCCGCCCCGAAGCCCTGCTGTTTGCTCTGACCCAACTTCAGGCCAAGATCGACAAGGAGCATCTGACCGATCACAACGTCACACCGCCCTTTGTCGAACTTCCGCCCGCGTCCGATTTACCGCCCTTACCGTTATAGACAGTAATCAGTAAACAGTGAGCAGTTTTCAGTCTGAGCACTGTTTACTGTTCACTGATTACCTCTTGACCACCATGACCGACCCCGCCAGCGCCCTGCGAGAAGCCTTTCCCGAGGCCATCCTCGATAGCACCATCGATCGAGATACGCCTATCATCACGGTTGATCCCGGCCATCTGGTTGAGATTGGGGAATATCTGCGCGATGCCGAGGGATTGGAATTCGGCCTGCTCAGCGATCTGACGGTCGTCGATAGGCTCAAATTCCCCGGCGTGAACGGGGGCGGGTCCCGATTCCATGGCATCTATCAGCTTCGATCCATTAAGCGTAATGGCGAATTGCTGCAACTGAAAGCGCCCATGAGCGGCGGGGATGAGCCGCACATTGCCAGCGTCACCGGCGTGTGGCCGACCGCCAATTGGCACGAGCGCGAGGCCTTCGATCTGTTCGGTGTCCGCTATGAGGGTCATCCCGACCTGCGGCGCATCCTCATGCCGGATGACTGGCCCGGCCATCCGTTGCGCAAAGACCAGCCCCTGGGCGGCGAGCGCGTGCCCTTCACGGCGACGTGGGAAGACGAGGACTTCCGGCATCTGGGCAAGCAGATCATGCAGACCAGCCAGTCGCCCGAACCGGTGCCGGGTCGCATGGACAGCAGGCACATGGTCGTGAATATGGGGCCGCAACACCCCGCCACACATGGCGTCTTGCGGCTGATCGTGGAGCTCGAAGGCGAGACGATACGGGCGGTGCAGCCTGACATCGGTTATTTGCACAGTGGTTTCGAGAAACAGGGCGAGAACATCCGTTACAAGGATTTCGTCTATTATACCGACCGCATGGACTATGTCTCGGCCATGCAGAACAACCTGTCCTATTGTCTGGCGGTCGAAAAATTGATGAGGATCGAAGCTCCGCCGCGGGCGCAGGCCATCCGTGTGATCGTGTGCGAATTGCAGCGCATCGCCAGCCATCTTGTTTGGCTGGCCACGCACGCGCTCGACGTGGGCGGAACCGGTCTGGCCCTGCTCATGTATGCCTTCCGCGAGCGCGAGGAAATCCTCGACCTGTTCGAGATGGTTTGCGGCGCTCGTCTCACCACCTCTTACCTGCGGGTGGGCGGCGTGAACTGGGACTTGCCGCCTGCTTTCTTGCCGCGCTTACAGGCCTTACTCGATATCCTGCCCGAACGCTTCGACGAATACGAACGCATGCTCACCGACAACCCGCTCTGGCGCAACCGCCTGGAAGGGATCGGCAAGCTAACGGGTGAGCAATGCGTAGCGATGGGCGTGACCGGGCCGATGTTGCGCGGCAGCGGCGTGAAATTCGACCTGCGCAAGGCTCAACCCTACTGCGATTACGAGCAGTACGATTTTGAAATCCCTTGTTATACAGAAGGCGACAGCTACGCCCGCTATTTTGTGCGGCTGGAAGAAATGCGCCAATCGCGGCGCATCGTGCAGCAGGCCATTGACAATCTGCCCGCAGGCGATTTCCTGCTTGACGATCCCAAGATCGCTCCGCCCAAACGCGCGCTTCTCGACCAGAGCATGGAGGCGGTGATCCATCACTTCAAGCTGTTCACCGAGGGATTCCGCCCGCCGGTGGGCGAAGCCTACCACGGCATCGAAGCCTCGAAGGGCGAGATGGGCGTTTACCTGGTCTCCGACGGCAGCGCTAATCCCTACCGCTGTCGTGTGCGCACGCCCAGTTTCGTCAATCTCCAGGCCATCGAGATGATGTCTCTCGGCCACCTCTTCTCCGACCTCGTCACCGTCATCGGTTCCATCGATATCGTCCTGGGCGATGTCGACCGCTGATATCCAATATCTAATACCAACTTCAATGCTCTCCGACGCCGCCCGCTCCGAAATCCAGGCCATCCAGGCCAAATACCCCAAGCCGCAATCCGCCATCCTGCCCGCTTTGTACGTGGCGCAGACGGAGATCGGCTGGCTGCCCAATGAGGTCTTGGACGAAGTGGCCGAACTGTTCAACCTGGAGGCGATGGAAGTCTACGCCATCGCCGGGTTCTACAACATGTTCTACAAATGGCCCAAGGGCAAATTCCATCTGGAGATTTGCACCAACGTGCCATGCATGTTGCGCGGGGCGAACGAGTTGGCCGAGCATTTGAAGCGAAGGCTGGGCGTCGAGTTTGGCGAAACGACCGTCGATGGCAATTTCACGCTGGATCACATGGAATGCCTGGGTTCGTGCGCTACCGCGCCAATGGTCTTCGCCCGCCGAAGCCAGAGCGATTGGGGCAGATATTATGAGAATCTGACGGTCGAGCAGGCCGACGCCATGATCGACGAACTGCTGGCGTTCGCCGCCGAGGATGCGCCAGCGCCGCCGATGGAGCGCACGCCAGCCGGTCCGTATCATCACGATCATCACCCCGAAACGAATTTCCTGCTGGCTCGCATCGACAAAGCGGACAGCCACACGATCGAAAGCTATCTGGCCGACGGCGGCTATGAGACCGCACGCAAGGTCACGAAGATGATCCCGGCGGATGTGGTGCGCGAAGTGACCGAATCGGGGCTGCGCGGACGCGGCGGCGCCGGTTTTCCCACCGGCATGAAGTGGGGATTTGTGCCCAAGACGCTATTCCCGCGCTATCTCGTGGTCAACGCCGACGAGTCGGAACCCGGCACATTCAAAGACCGCCTGATTATCGAATACGATCCGCACCAATTGTTGGAAGGCATCATTTGCGCTTCCTGGGCGATCCAGGCGAACTATGCCTTTATTTACATTCGCGGCGAGTACATGTTCGGGGCGGAGCGCCTGAACGCCGCCATTGCCGAAGCGAAAGAAAAGGGCTATCTGGGCAAGGGCATTTTCGGCACGGATTTCGACCTGGAAGTGATCGTGCATCGCGGCGCGGGCGCATACATTTGCGGCGAGGAAACCGCCCTGCTCAGCTCGCTCGAAGGCGGGCGCGGGCATCCCCGCCTGAAACCGCCATTCCCGGCGGTAGCCGGACTTTATGCCAAACCCACCATCGTCAACAACGTCGAGACCATTTCGCAGGTGGGGCATATCCTTGCCCACGGGGCGGAGTGGTATCGGCAGTGGGGGACGGAATCCAGCCCGGGTTTCCAACTCGTCTGCTTGAGCGGCCAGGTCAAAAAACCAGGCGTTTATGAAATCCCCTACGGCACATCGTTCCGCACTTTGATTTATGACATGGCGGGCGGCACCGTCGATGATCGCCCGATCAAGAGCATCATCCCCGGCGGCCTTTCTATGCCCCACCTGTTGCCGACCAGCGTGGATGCCGGGATCGATTTCGAGTCCTGCGTGCAGGCCGGTTCCTTGCTCGGCTCCGGCGGCATCATGGTCGTATGCGAGGGCGAGAGCATCGTCGCGGTGGCTCGGCGCACGCTCGGCTTCTATCGCGAGGAATCGTGCGGCAAATGCACGCCCTGTCGCGAGGGAACCGGCTGGATGGAAAAGGTGCTGAAGCGCATCGAACGCGGCGAAGGCACGATGGCCGACCTCGACAACATGCAGCGCATCACCAAATACGTCGAGCAACAATCCTTCTGCCCCTTCGGCCCGGCCGCCGTTTGGGGCTTGCAGAGCACCCTGCGCCTCTTCCGTCCTGAGTTCGAAGCCCATATCCAGGAAACCAACCCTGATTCGCACAAGCCCGACCTTCCCGTCCGCCCGATTTATCGCCCCTACGTAGGCGAGCCCGTCATCAACCTGCTCGAGGACTGACTAAGTCAAGGATTGAAGATTAAATATCAAAGCTCGATCCGCTCAAGCGGCATCCGAGTCAATCTTTAATCCTTGATTTCTATCAAGCATCGTTATCTGACACCTGACACCTGGCACGTGATACTGAACACGTGTCCTCCCACTCTCCATGACCGACATCACGCAGCCGATCACCATTACCATCGACGGCAAGGAAATCCAGGCGCAAAAAGGTGAGTTGCTCACCGATGCGGCCGCGCGGGCAGGCATCGAAATCCCTGTCTTTTGTTCGCATCCCAAGCTCGACCCCTTGGGCGCCTGCCGTATGTGCCTGGTTGAGAGCGAAGGCCCGCGGGGCAAAGCGCTGATTACGGCCTGCACTACCCCAGTTGCGGACAAAGGCATCTATCATTACATGTCCGAACGGGCGGTGGACGCTCGTCAAGGTACGCTGGAACTGATTCTAATCAACCATCCGCTCGATTGCCCGATCTGCGACAAAGGCGGGGAATGCCCATTACAGAATCAGACGATGGAACATGGGCCGGGCAAGTCGGTTTTCTGGGAGACAAAAACC
>JAGFJG010000081.1 GCA_024102915.1 Caldilineales bacterium | reverse complement strand
ATAGACGGCGGACGATAGACGATGGAGCACGTTTTGCCAGTGCGTTTTGCCATCGTCCATCGTCAATGGTCTATCGTCAACTGGCAGACAAAAGTATCGTTTTCATTGTGATGTTAGTTTAGAATACCGTGAGTAGCGGGCTATAAGCTAGCGATTCATAGCAAATACGCCGGATCATTATTCAAGGCTCAATTTGATGGCCAATGGGAATCGCCAGCGACCAACAGTATTAAACAGGAGATTGATCATGCACATTGGATTACAGATCCCCTCATTCAAGTACCCCGGCGGCGCAACTGCGATCCGCCCCAAACTGAAGGAAATCGTCACGACCGCGGAGGAGTCGGGATTTTATAGCCTCTGGGTCATGGATCATTACTATCAAATCAAGGGCCTGTTTGGCGAATCCTATACCGACCCCATGCTGGAGGCCTATTCCACACTCGGTTATTTTGCCGGGTTAACGGAGAAAGCCTATCTCGGCGTTCTGGTCACGGGTGTGATTTATCGCCACCCCGCCGTGCTGATGAAGATGATGAACACGATCGATGTCCTCGCCGGTGGCCGCACTTATTTCGGCATCGGCGCGGCCTGGTACGAAGACGAAGCAATCGGCTACGGCATCGCCTACCCCTCCACCTCGGAGCGCTTCGAGCAGTTGGAGGACAATCTGCAACTGGCGAAAGCCCTCTGGGCGAGTGATGAGACGCCCTTCGAGGGCAAGCATATCTCCGCGCCGGCCATCACCAACAATCCCCGCCCGCTATCAACGCCTCACCCTCGCATCATGGTCGGCGGCACCGGCCCGAAGAAGACACTGCGCATGGTGGCGCAATATGCCGATGCCTGTAACATCGGCGATTGGGTCGGGGATGATAACATGCAAAAAGCGCTCGACGCCCTCAAAGGGCATTGCGATACGTTGGGGCGTGAGTATGACGCCATCGAAAAGACTTCGCTCGGTACTGTGCATCTTTCCGGAAAAGATACGGTCGATAGCGTCATCAACCGAATCGAGCAACTGGCTGCCATGAGATTCACCCACGCCATATTCAACATGCCGGATGTGTACAAGATCACGCCGCTCGAAACCTTCGCCAAAGAAATCATCCCGGTCGTCGCCGGACTCTGAGGAGTTGCGGCCTTTTTGGCGGTTATCGCCCCATCAATTCTGGCAATGGGAAAAACTCCTCAATTCGCACCAGCCGCCCGGTTTGCATGGCCTGATTGGCGGCAATGCCCACCAGCACCGAGGCGGCGCCGTCGATGTGCGATGCCGCCCGATGGTAGGGGTCCGCAGGCGGCTGGGGTGAGAAAATCTGCTCGAGCATGACGGGGTCCGCCCCGCCGTGCCCCCCATCCCCCATCGGCACGTCCAATTCATAGCCCTGCCCGAACATCGGGAACACGCGCATGCGCGCCTGCTTGAACGGGCCTTTGCTGGCTGCGGCCTGCCCATCGCCCAATAAATGCGTGACGCTCTCCTCGATATCCATCTCGATGCGCCCCCTGGTTCCGGTAATCGCCACGCGCAAGCCCTCCCAGGGTGAATAGGCCACCAGACAATAGGACAGAATCACGCCGTTATTGTAGCGTGCCGTCACCGCCATCGTGTCCTCGATGGTGATCGGCTCGCCGAAGACATTGCGGTCTCGGATGTAACCGGTCTCGGCCTCGGCGTCCAGATACAAGCCCTTGAGCGCTTCCTGAGAAGTCAGTTGCAGGGCAAAAGGATCATTTACTGCTTCGGAGACGCCGGTATAACGGCTATAGCTGTAGACCTCGCCCCTGCTGTTCGCATTCTCCCGCCCGTAAAAGCTGAGATTCCCAAGGGCGAACACTTCGGTCGGATAAGCGTCAATCCACCAGTTCACCAGATCGAAATGATGCGTCGCCTTGTGCACAAGCAAGCCGCCGCTGTTGTGTTTTTCCCGATGCCAGCGCCGGAAGTAGTCGGCCCCATGGCTGGTGTCGAGCAGCCAGGAAAAGTCCACCGATAAGGGACGCCCCACCTTTCCTTCCATCACCAACTGCCGGAACTGCGTGTAGGCCGGGGCGTAGCGGTAATTGAATGTCACCCGCAAAGACCGTCCCGTACGCTCGATGGCGTCGAAGATCGCTTTGAGTTTAGGCAGATCGGTCGTCATCGGTTTTTCCGTGATCACATCGCAGCCCAACTCCATCGCCCGCGCAATGTACAGATGATGGGTGGCATCGACGGTGGCAACGATCACGGTGTCGGGCCGGGTTTCGGTGATCATCTGATCAAACTGGGCGGCCGGATAGGCGGGTACAGCATCCAGACCGTATTCATTTTGCAGGCGGAGGTTGTACCAACCCATGCGCGTGCCGCTCTGATCGCAAAAAGCTACCAGTTCGGACACGTCTTTATAGGTGGCGGCAATGGCGTGCACGTACATGCCGGCGCGAGCGCCAGTCCCCACAAGGGCATATCGTTTTCGTTGCGTCATGTAGTCCTCAGTCGATTAACGGTTCGCTTCAACGACCGGCGGTGTGATAATCAATCGGTGTCATCGAGATGGCATTATCGCGCACAATGTAATTGGCATCTAATTCGCTGTTCTAAGCGCAGGCGACTCGAAGACCCTAGGTTTGAGACAAATGCGTAGCTTCCACTCGGAAACGATGCTCAACTTTCGTTGATCCAAACAACCGAAATCAATGGCAAGCCTATGGCATAAAGTTGCCGCAGCAAGCCTTGGAGGGCGGCCTGATCGAATCTGCCGGTCAGGACGCTGACCGGTTCCCCATTTTCATCTTCGACCATGATCGCCAGACGCTCCGACCACTCCAACCAACTGGCATCGAGTCGCCCAGGAACACGGATTTGGTAAGTCGCCATCTGGTGGAGAGAAGGCCCCCGTTTGAACTGGTTCGTCATCGATTGCCTCGCATTGCTGACCTTTGCTCATGACTGCCCCGGCAACGAAGAGACGAAGTCGGCTACGAGGTTGTGACACGTCTTTTCCAGTATCCAGAGGTCGTCACTGTGTTGCCCGCTGTGAATATGGCTCAAAGCACCCTGGATACGCCGGGGATTTTGCGGATGATGTAGGCGAAGATGTAGCAGACAGGCACGATGATCACCGTAGCGATAACGAATTTGAGCAAAGGTCCGAAGTCAATACCCGCTTGCGTGTACACGAGATAGAGCGCGTACGCGATGGCGATGATAATGGGGCTGTGGATGACATAGACGGCATAGCTTTGTTGTGATAGAAAACTACCGAGCCTGCTTTTGTCATTGAAGTAGTGGCGGAAGAAGGTGATCGAAGCCAGGGTCATGCCGACGGCGAAAGCGGAATCCCACAAGGCATAGACGGCGGATGGCCAGCTACCGTTACCCAAAAAGCGCATGGTTCCGCCCAACATGCCCAGGATGGGGATCGGGAACAGCAGCAGCGTCGCCATCACGGCAATCGCAAAGCCGATGCCGCCCATGCGGCCGGGAATGATTCGCAGCCAGTCGCGGCGATAGCCGATGATACCCAGGACGAAGAAACTGAGATATTGGGGGAGGTAGGCAAGCGTGGGGAAGTCGAGGATGGATTTTCCGATCGGGATAACGATGCGCGTGAGGTAGGTGACAACCGCCAGGGCCAGGATGAAGATTGCGATGCCGAGATAGCGAGGGGGAGCGGCCTCACGTCCTGGGGATGGCCTGTTGCGAGTCAGCCCGCGCCAGATGGCGTAGCCGAAACTGAAGATGAGCAACAGGGCCAGGAACCAGGCGACGCCCAGGCCGATAAACTCCGTATACATGCTCATGAAGTTTTGCACGGTCAGCGGTTCGGCAACCCACACAGCCGGTTTCAGATAGAGACCGATGTTGGAGATGGGGTTGAGGATGAACAGCCAGACGGCAAGGGGAATGCCCAGGCGGATCAACCTGTCTTTCAGGAATGAGCCTGATCCTTTGCGTTCAAATGATCCCGGTGTGAAGTAGCCTGCCAGCAGGAAAAGCGCCCCCATGAACCAGGCCTGATTCATGAGAACGAACAAAATCATGGCGAACCCGACCAGTGATGGCGCGGTCGGCGGGTCGACATACCAGAACGATACGCCTTCGCCATAGACGATGGCGATGTGATGAAGCACCACCAGGATCACCAGGGCGGCGCGCAGGTGGTCGGCGAAGAACAGGCGGGAGACTCTTGTTGTCACTTGCAAATTGTTTTGAGTCATTTCATCTTTCTCCATAGCAGGTAGCAGGACAACTTTGCTCAATCGTCAATGACGAAGTTGCGCCTCACGCCCTGCCACCTGATGTATTTACCATTCGCCTGTGATAGCGCGCATGATGGCCATGACGATAAAGCCGATGCCCAGTGCGCCCAGAAGCGCTGCCGCGACTTGACCGGTGAGCAGTCCGACGGCCAGCCCGATCAATAGGCATCCTACAAATGCCAGACCGCTGGCCCCTTTTCTGTTGGGTTTTTGAATTTCGTTTGTCATGATTACCTCGGTTGAATGATGGGGTGTGATTGATCGAACTCTATGGTTCCAGCATACGCCGAGGGTGGTATTAGTGTCATACCCCTAACGTAGTAATCCAGGGGTTAATATGGCTAATGCGCCCGACTTGTCCACGCGACTATGTCCACTTCCAGGCATACCAGATGGTCACCAGGTTGAACGCCAGCCCGACGACGATCAGGAATTTGTCGTAGGCGGAGGGATAGGTGGGCAAACCGACCAGATTGAAAAGGAAAAGCACGATGGCGGCGACGATCGTGATCCAGCGAATCGCCGGATACGAGAGCGTCAGCGAGAGAACCAGCATCACGATCGGGATCAGCATAAAGATGGCGATGCCCAAAAACATCCCCTGACTTGCCTGTGTACCCATCAATTCTCCCGGTTTGAAGTCGCCGTAGAATATGCGCAGCACGTCGCCCAGGAAATAGGTCATCATGAGCGCGCCCCATAAGGCCGACAGAATGATTCTTACGTCTACCATTTGCAGTTACTCCTAATCCAAAGTGATGATGACTTTCCCCTGGGCATGGCTCTCCTCCAGATAGCGGAAGGCGTCGGGAGCTTCATTCAGCGGGAACGCTCTATCGATGACGGGGGTGATCTTGCCTGCTTCGACAAGTTCTTTGATAAAGGTCAGGTCTTTGTCGTTCGGTGTCGAAAGGAACGGTCTTTCTATTTGATGCGTGACAGCGGATAGCAAATACGCCTTGAACACATAGCCCATGCCTCCGTGGCCGCTGTTGGGTACGATCACGCCTTCGGGCGCGAGTACGCGTCTGAGATCGGTGAACGAACGGCTCGCCACATTATCGAGAATGAGATCGTAGCGCTGCCCATTCCGGGCGAAGTCCTCTTTGGTGTAGTCGATCACATGGTCTGCGCCGAGCGAACGCACCATGCCCACATTGCGCGTGCTGCACACGCCGGTGACTTCCGCGCCCAGCGCCTTAGCGATCTGCACGGAGAAGGTCCCCACACCGCCCGACGCGCCATTGATCAAGACCTTCTGCCCCGGTCGCAGGTTTCCCACATCGCGCAAGCCCTGCAGCGCGGCTGATGCGGCGGAGGGAATCGCTGCCGCCTGTTCGAACGTAAGATTGGCGGGTTTCATCGCCAACTTGTCTTCGGTAATGGAAACATAGTCAGCGAAGGCGCCATCACACACGGCGAAGACTTCATCTCCCGCCTGGAAACGCGTGACCGCATTGCCAACTGCTTCGGCGATCCCGGCCATGTCCCAACCCAGAACATAGTCTTTCGGTTTGGGAAAGCCGACGGAGAATCGCGCCAGCCAGGGGCTGCCTCGCATGGAGAAAATGTCTCCGGCATTGAGTGCTGCTGCATGAACTCACACCAACACCTCATTTTCTGGTAGTGGATCAGAATTGACTGATAGCATCAAGTCTTTGAATATTGTAACGGAAGATGAAAAGCCTCAACACAAGTTCGTGGAAGTAATCCGACTTCGAGAAGGAAAGCGTTTTACGAACGAATCT
>JAGFJG010000080.1 GCA_024102915.1 Caldilineales bacterium | reverse complement strand
AAGCAGGGAATCTGCTACAGCGTCAACCAAATGCTGAAATGCGCTACCATCGTACACATTGGCCGTGTCAACATCCCAATCGACAATGAGTCCCAAATTGTTCAACAACAATCCAAGTTTGCCACCCACAATCCAACGTCTGTTGGAAAGTCCCTTTTTGCCAATTTGCTGGCGGCTTCTTCCTTCTCGGCGTGGATGAATCAATTCGATGCCATAACTATCGATGACGCCCAGGAGGCTGGGTTCAGCCTTGAAACGGTCAATCCACTTCCGATGCGAGTTGAACGAGCGAAAAAGACGTGTTCGTTCCGGCAGCTTGGGAAACCAGTGTAGTCAATTCTGACGCAACCAGCGATAGAAAGCTCGATTTCCTTTGCCTTTGAGGCTGAATAGAAGCGCCCATGTGACAACCTCACTCGGATACAAAGATGCCTGGCTATGTTTCTTCACATCGAGCATTTCGTCATCCACACGGCAAAACAAAGTGATGATAAAATCTTCCGTAGACATCGGGTTCTCCTCTACAGTTGGTGTTGGTGAACCCTTACTGTAGACGACCCGATGTCTGTTTCAAACTAGTACCAGTGGTTAGTAACCCCCAAAAGGGGGGGTGCGGGGGTGTCCCCTGGAATCTGCCTTTTCGGGGGATCGCCCTCGCTTCCAATTCCCAAGGTCGCGTTCAGGTATTTTTTCGGGGCTCCGCCCCGACCGCCCCGCCAGGAGAACCATTACATGGTTCCCCTGGACCCCTCCGGTAAGGTCTCGCCTTGCCAGCTCATGCTCTTCGCCGCCGTCTCTTCCGACATCCTCTCGGCAAGCCGGGCGATGAGATCGGAGAGCGCCTGTGCGACATTGACAAGCTGTTGCGGATCGACGATGTCGGGCGCGTCGTTGGGCGTGTGGGCGATCTCCGTCCACAGCGCCGCAAACTGGTCGGATGTGAAAGCCAGGGCGGGGACGCCGTTGAAGACGAACAGGCTGTGGTCGGATTGATACCAGGGTTCGCCCTCGGTCGCGGCGGGGAGCGATGCCAGCGTGCGGCGGATGACGCCCGCCAGTTCGTCCGGGCATTCGTACAGGGAATAGGCGATGCCGGCGTCGGCATACCCCACGCCATCCATATTCACGCCAAGCATGATCTCTTGAAACCGGCCAGCATTCTGGCCCAACCACAGCATCTCACCCGAAGCGGCGTAATAATCCTCGCCGTTCAGGGCCACGATCTCAACGCCGAGTTCTCCCCGATGATCCGCCAACATTTCCGCCAGCAGCAAAAGGATGACCACGCCGGTGGCATTGTCGATAGCGCCGGGAGTGCCCTCTTTGGCGTCGATGTGGGCGAAGAGGACAAGGCGGCGGCCTGATTGCGCCCCCTTGTGCGCGACGACATTGCAGCCGATGGCCGGAGAGCGTTGCGCCCGGATATCGAACGAAACCTCACGACCGGCCAACCCGGCCAGCCGCGCCCCTTCTTCCTCGGTCATAAACACGGAGGGGATGTCGAAATCGCCATCTTCGATCAGCGGGAAGGGATAGACAGCCCCGGCCACCTCGGGATTGCGACCGGTGGCGGCGACGATGGCCGCGGGTTGTTTCTCTTCCAACAAAGCGATGATGCGCTGGTGCTCTTCGGGATTGTAGAAAACGAAATTCTTGGGCATCAATTGCTCTTTGCACAGGTCGCCCGTCAAAAGCAACACCCTGTCCTCGGCCTCGACCTGCTCCAATTCCGCCAGCGTGGAACACGCGACCAATACAGCTTGCGCCTGTCCGCCCAGGGAATACGGGCTGACCTGCGCGACGAACGGCTCGCCATCCGCCATGAGATCAGCGCCCTGCTCAGCCCAATCGATGCAGGTGAATCCGGGCGTTTCGGTCGCCCAACCGAATGAGGCGATGGTCTGGGCGAAGAAATCGGTGGCGGCGCGATTGCCGGCGCTGCCCACGCGACGCGAGGGGATTTCGACGCAAAGTTTATGCAGATAGGTTTGCGCTTTTTCGCTGAGGTTTGGGGCTGCCATGTTCCTTTCCGTTTCGTCGTCGAGCAATTCGAGCGCATCGTATCACGACGCCTGCTTTTCGACCCATTGTACGAGGTTGCATTTAGCTGATTGGGGTGTCCCTTCCAATCACGGATTGAATCGCCAAATCGTTTGACCTACAGTATAATGGAAACGAGCTCACACAACTGGTGTCAGCAACCCTGCCCTGATCCTGCTGAGGAACAAACTCCCGCCAGGGATATGAACGAACTCTCTCAGTTCTTTGTTCGCAACATCATCCCGGTCTACTTTCTGTACGGCCTGGCGTTCTTTGCGATGGGGCTGGCTTTGGCGCTGGCAAAGAGACGCACATCGACCTTCCGCTTTGCGCTGGCGATTGTGCCGCTGGCCTGGTTTGGCCTGTTGCATGGGGCGCACGAGTGGTTCGAGATGTTTCAAAAGGTGGCGTCATTGTCGCGGGGGTATACACCCGGCATCGGGGCCGAGGTTTTTCGCATTGCTGTGCTCGTCGCCTCATTCATGATGCTGGCCGCCTTCGGCATGATGCTGCTTAGCGAAGCTTCAACTACAAAAATCGTACTTGTGACGCTGGCCGCACTGACGGCGATCTGGCTGTTGGGCCTGCTGGCAGTCTGGCGGATTCTGCAGCCGGAACCGCAGGAATTGGTGGCGATCGCCGACGTTCTCGCCCGCTACACCCTCGGCATCCCCGGAGCCTTGCTGGGAACCTGGGCCTTGATGCAACAGCAGCGCACTTTCCGCGAGCACGACATGCCGCAGTTCGGGCGCGACCTGGTTTGGGCGGCCACGGCCTTATTCTTGTACGGCATCATCGGCCAGATATTCGTGCGTCCCACCGTCCTCATCCCCTCCAACGTCCTCAATAGCACCGCCTTTTTGCAATGGTTCGGCATCCCCGTCCAGGTGTTTCGCGGCGTGATGGCCGCGGCGCTGGCTTATTTCATGGTGCGGGCGCTCAACGCCTTCGAGTTGGAAAGCCAGCGCAATCTGGATAATGCCGTGCAATTGCAATTCGAGACCGAGCGCAAAGGCAGGCAGGAAACCGAGCGGCTCTATGCCGAGGTGCAGAACCGGGAAGAACAGTTGGCTCGATTGCTGCATCAAGTGGTGGGAGCCCAGGAGACAGAGCGCCAGCGCATCGCCCGCGAACTACACGACACCACCGGCCAATCCCTGACTGCCATCGGGCTGGGATTGAAGGGCCTGGAGGGAGTTCTGCAGAAAGAGAAGAGCATGGCTTTGACGCCGGCGGCTGAACTCCGTTTGTACGCCTCGCGGGCGCTGGCCGAGTTGCGCGACATCATCGCCGATCTGCGGCCATCGCAACTGGACGACCTCGGCCTTGTCCCCACCCTGCGCTGGTACACCCGCGTGTTCAGCGAACGCTGGGGCATCGCCTGCGATTTCAACGTCCAGGGTGAACCTAAACGCTTGCCCTCTGATTTCGAGATCGTGCTGTTTCGCATCAGTCAGGAAGCATTGACCAATATCGCCCGCCATGCCCAGGCCACCCGCGCTCGCGTGCTGGTCAGCTTCAATCCCGGCGAAACCATGTTGCAGGTGGAGGATAACGGCCAGGGCTTTGTGCCCGAAGAGGCATTGCAGAGTATCGGTTCCACCAGCGGGTGGGGAATTTTGGGCATGCACGAGCGAGCGGCGCTAGTGGGCGGGCGTGTTGAAATCGTTTCCAAACCGGGCCAGGGCGCCTGCCTGCGCGTCGTCGTACCCTTGATCATGGAGGCACAAAATGGCGGGAAAGATGCGTCTGTTTCTGGTGGATGATCACGATATCGTGCGCGCGGGTTTGCGGATGCTCTTCCTGGCCGAACCCGACATGGAGATCGTGGGTGAAGCGGCCAGCGGCGAGGCGGCGCTGGCGAAAGTTCCCGAACTGCGTCCCGATGTCGTGATCATGGACGTGGCCATGCCAGGAATGAGCGGCATCGAAGCGACGCGTCGCATCAAGGCAGCGTGCCCCGAAACCGCAGTGCTGGCCCTGACCATGCACGAGGATGAGCAGTATTTCTTCGAGATGTTGAACGCCGGCGCCTCCGGCTATGTGCCTAAACGCGCCGCGCCCGACGACCTGGTGGCGGCCATTCGGGTGGTGCAGCAGGGCAATGTGTTTTTGTATCCCTCACTGGCGCGGCTGCTGGTGGCCGATTACGTCAATCGGGGCGATAGCGCAAGGGAACCGGACGATCCGCTCACCCCGCGCGAACGCGAGGTGTTGACCTACATCGCCGAGGGTTACACCAGCCGCGAGATCGCCGAAAGCCTGGTGATCAGCATCAAGACCGTCGACCGCCACCGCGAGAATATCATGCGAAAATTGGGGCTGCACAACCGGGTGGAGCTGGTAAAGTATGCCGTGGCCAAAGGGCTGATCGACGTTGACTGAGCGGGTGCTGATGAATTGGAACGCGGATGGTGCGCGGATAGGCGCGGAAAACCCAAAATTGATTATTCAGCAATAAGCTCAAGCGCGAGGTCGCAGAAGGTCAAAGTCTGCGTCTTATGTGGGTCAATGGCTGTCGCCGTTGCGCGGCAGTTCATTGTGGCAAAGGCTGCACGTGCTCACGGCCACGGTGAAGGCATGTCCGGTCGGCGCATAGCCGCTAACGCTGCTGTCGGGGTCGAGCAGGGGGCGGGAGAGATGGCAGTCCACGCAATGCAGGCCGCGAGCCAGATGATCGCTATGGACCGCATCCTGGGTGCCAGCCTCGTGGCAACCGGCGCACAGGGCGTTTGTGATCACATCCTGCCGCGTGCTCTGGCTGTGCACCTCGTGGCACTTGATGCAATTCACACCCTTCTCGCCGTGACGGCTGGACGCCCACTCCGCCAGAGTGCTGGTATGGCAATGCCCGCACAATTCTTCCGATGACACGATCATCATGGATTGGCCGGGATGGTCGACCCGATAAGGGCCGTGGCAGGCTTCGCAACTGACGCCGGCCAGCACAAATCGCCCCGTCGATGTATTGTATCCCGTCGTGTGACACCCCAGACATTCGCCCGGTTGTTCTTCCTGCGCCAGATAGGTCTGGAAAATCGGGTCGAATGACGCTTCAGCGTGCAGCGTTCCCGACCAGGCCTGATATTCCGCCTCGTGACACTCCCGGCAGCGGTCCGGACTTTGATAGCCGCCAGCCAGGCCCGCAATCGCACCCGCGTCCGGCGACGATTTGCCTGCGGACGCGGGTGCAAACTGGATAGTCAGAAAGAGAGGGATGAGGACGAGGGCTAGTGCAGCGCCAAGAATGAGCTGGCGGTGGTAGGGCCTCCAATCCCGCCGAAACAACTTGGCCATTACAGTACAGGAAGCTAGTGCCTGATTTCGAGTTGCTGTCCTGAGGAAGGCAGGCTGAGGAAAGGCTGGGTAGCCAGATAGATGCCGCAATTGTAACATTGATCAGGCATTTTTCCCATAGATTGGAACTTAGCTAACCAACAGGGACTTTCAGGTTGCGCCACGGCGGGACAGGTCGCCTTCTGCGCAGGTTGGCAATCGTGGATATCCCAGCAGGGCTTGCCGAAAATGTCGATAGCGGTGAGTGTGGCCGGTAACGGCTGCGGGTATTGAATGCCTACCGATGGTCTGACCGGCTTTTCGGGTTGGGGCTGGGGGTCAGCGGCGGCCTGCTGACGTAACTCAACTTCCCACTTGGCATCCAGTCTGCGCAAGACAACGGCGACAGCTATGGTAATCATGATCGGAATGCCGATCCGGATCAGAAACATCCCGATTATGACGAGGAAATCAACAAAGCTCATAAACGCACCTCCATCACATGTGTGGTCAGGCTCAATGGCCCAGCTCCTTCTCAGCCTTGCTGTCGAATATCACGAGCAAGCGAACGCCGAGATACCAGCCTAACGCCGCCGCTGAGAGAATGCCGAGCGTTGAGAGCCATTCCAGGATATGAGGCGTGTACGAAGCGCCTTCGGGGATGTTGGTTTGACCGAAGAGGGTGGCGTCGAAGCGATTGAGGCCGACGGCGAAAACCACGACCAACAGCGGCGCAATCCACCAGACAATGGGGTTGTTGCGGAATCTGGGGATTGCCAGAAGCAGGATGGGGAGGATCACGCCCAGTCCCAATTCGGTCCACATTAACAGGCTCATTCGATCAAACGCCAGCAGCTTGTTCATATCTCCTGAGAGGATTATGTCGCCCAACTTCATTGTCAGGTAGAGAAGGCAGACAGCCGCCAACCCTTTGCCCAGGCCGGTGACAACTTTCTTCTCAACTGGTTTTCCCAGAATGCGCACGGCCACCATGTAAACCATCATGCCGATTGCCAGACCAGCCATCACCGATGAAGTGAAGAAAAGGATTGGCAAGATTGGCGTGTACCACAAGCTGTTCAGTCGGTGAGGCATGTTTAAGTAAAGGGTGCCAAGCGTGGATTGGTGCAATGATGACAGCGTGACACCGATGATGGTGATGGGGGTCATAATCGCAAAGAACCAGCGCACTGGCCTTTTCCAGCCCAGTCGTTCGGTGATGTAGGGGCTAACTTCGACGATCAACACACTTGAGTAGAGCAGCACACAGCAGCTGATCTCGAATAAAGGTGAATGGACATTCCAGAAAATGATGAAATGGTAGAAACGATCTGGTCGTCCCAGGTCGAGCACGAGCAAGAGGAGCACGGCCACGTATCCCAAAAGCCCAAAGAGGATAGCGGGACGAAGAACGGGTTTGAACTGCTCCAGGTGCAGAACATGAACGACAGCCGCCATCGTAAAGCCGGTTCCGGCCAGGGCGATGAGCAGAAAGTCGAAGCCGATCCAGATACCCCATGAGTAAACATCTGTCAGCGATGTGGTCGAGCCAAGTCCCAGGAACAGGCGGCCAATACCGGCGAGAACGCCGATCATCGTCATCACCACCAGCCCGCTCAGCAGAATGGTACGCCAGTTCAAGGATGGCGGTGTAAAGGATGTCTGGCGGATTGCAGGCGTTTGTGTAGTCATGACGGATCCTCCTGCTTATCGTGATCGTGACTTATCTGGTCGGGATCATGATGGGATTGGTTTTTTCGGGTGAAGTGAATGCCTGTCGCCAGCGCAGCGACCGAGGCAGCGACCACAGGCGTCTTGACCATGACGCTCTCGGCATAGTGCGGCACGGACTGATCACTGAGGGTAGGAAGCCCCAGTTCTTCGAAGGGTACGTCGGAGAGATAGAGCACGGAGGTGCCGCCCGCTTCAAACTCGCCATAGACTTTGTCGAGATAGCGATCCGGTGCGGAATTGATGCGGGCATGCGCTTGCGCCAGCAGATCTTTTCTCCGCCCAAACTGAACGGCGCCAGTGGGACAGGCGGCAACGCAGGCTGGCTGTTCCCCGGCGTTCAGGCGCTTATTGCACAGTTCACACTTGTGGATCAGGCCGAGCGGATTCCCCCAATCATAGGTGGGAACGCCGAACGGGCAGGCGTATTGACAGTACCGGCAGCCAATACATTTGCTGCTGTCGTAAGTCACCGGGCCTTCGGCTGTTTTGCGCAAAGCCCCAACGGTGCAGGCCGATACGCATCCGGGATGTAAACAATGCATACACTGGCGTTTCACCCAGCGTGTGCCATTCGCATCCGTGGAATCCGGCGTTCCGCATTCGTCTACAAATGACAACGAACTGCTGTCAAGACAGTCCGGCACTTTTTCGGCATCTGGCATGCCATTCGCCTTCTTGCAGGCCAGGGCGCAGGAATTACATCCCTGACAGCGAGTCACATCGATGAGCACGCCAAACGCATCCGCACTGGCTTCTCCTGAACTCGCAGATGAATTGGCCGAGACCGGAGTCGCTCCCGCCAACCAGAGGGCAAATGCAGCTACGCCCGTACTCTTGAGGAAATCGCGTCGCGTCAGAGATTTTGCATTGATGGTAGTCATGAAATGTTCTCCTAGCGCTAAACGAACTTGCCAATCACAAGCATGAAAATCAACCCGAACATGACGCCCACGCCAAGCCCTACGCCAAGCATGACGATCGTCAGCGCTTTCAAAGTCGTGTTCGACCCTTTGGTTTCTTCCAATTGCTTGGCCAGGTTTTGAACCTGCTCATTCTGTGTGACGATCGCGGCCTTGGCTGTGCTCTGCGTCTTCGAGACGCTGGCAGGCGCATGAATCGAGTCCACATGGCAATCAAGACACAATTGCGGCGAAACCGCGATGAAATCGTGTGATGCATGTTTAGATAACGCGCCCGTGGGTTCCGCCAGGTGACATTCAACGCAGGTCACTCCTGCCACGCTATGGGCGGATGTATCGAATGCGTGCTCGGTTTCGCCCTCATGACAGGCGAGGCACAAACGCTCACTGGCAAGGCGCGTCGTCTGCGAATGCGCCACATGACAATTCGTACAATTGATGCCGGATTTGGCATGTTGGCTTTCTTCCCATTGCGCCTCCGTGTCGGAATGGCAGGCCCGGCATTGGCTGCCATCGCTTGTCAGCTTCATCATGCCTTCATCAGGATGACCTTCGACATAGGGGCCATGACAGTCTTCGCAGGCGACATTGTTGAGGCCGTGAGGCGAATGTTGCCACTGGCCGTCTTCACTCCAATGGCATGTTGCGCAAGGTTCATTCGCTCCGCCTTCCTGGTAGAAAGGAGCAGCGGCTACCTTAACGGGAGTCGCCGCCCACAACAGCATCAGGCAAAGCGCTATCCCCAGCACAAACAGAACAGGGAGTTGTTTTTTGGTAAGCTTCATCGTTGCAATCTCCCTTGCTCGTCAGGATGTTTGCTGGGGGAATAGGCGGGGTACGGCCTTGCAGAGCACACAAAACGCCAGAATGGGAACACCAAAGCGCAGGGCTGTGTAAGCTGCAACAATCAACAAGCCGTTCATATCAAAATCAATCATTTGGGGCCTCCTTGCTCACTGGGAGCAATGCGCAATTAATCGTTTGTTAATCTTAGTTTGAAGGATTCGCACGGCGCTTTCAATCGGGGATGCACCCCATTTTTCCCGCCAACCTTTTCTGGGGTATTCGCCCCATCCGGGTATGGGTGAAACGCCCCATGCCTGATTCATTCCCGCCTGAATCCGACGCCTGTGCTAAAATGCGGAAACCGAACTCGCTCGCTGTCCCCGCCCGCCATGTCCCTCCCTCATCCCGAACCCGAACGTCCTCAACTCGACCCGGAACGCATGCAGATCGCCCGGACTTATGGCCGCGAGCGACGACGCCTGCTTCCGCTCGAAATCGCCCTGAGCGCGGGCGCGTTCCTGCTTTGGTGGGACGTGATCAGCAACCCCCTGATTGCGTGGCTGGAATCGCAAACAACGGGCTTCGACGTGCAGGTGATCGTCTATGTCGGGTTGTTCGCCGCCCTCATGTTTGTAGTCAATCTGCCCCTGGATGTCTATCGCCACGCTCGCTCGGTTCACTACGGACTGTCGGTGCAATCCTGGCGCTCCTGGGTCGTCGATCTGCTGAAGGGCCTGCTGATCGGAGCAATCATCGGTCTGCCCATGCTGCTCATCCTCTACCATTTCCTCGCCGCCTTCCCCCAGACCTGGTGGCTGTGGATGGGATTGGTCTACCTGCTCCTGACCATTTTGATGACGCAACTGGCGCCGGTGCTGATCATGCCGCTGTTCCTCAAGTTCACGCCATATGAGGATGACACACTGACGCCGCGGCTGCGCGCATTGGCGGAAGCCGCGGGCACGCAGGTGAAGGGCGTGTTCCGCACCGATCTTTCCAGCAAGACCACCGCCGCCAACGCCTGGCTGAGCGGGCTGGGGCGCACCCGCCGCATCGTGCTCGGCGACACCCTGCTCGACGAATACCGCGCGGACGAAATTGTGGCGGTCTTCGCCCACGAAATGGGCCACCAGGTTCACCGTGATTTGGGCCTGGGCATCCTGGTCAGCAGCCTGGTGAATGTGGTCGGTTTCCTGCTGGCCGGGCTGGTGATGAACTGGACGGTGGCCGAATTCGGCTATTCCGGCCCGGCCGATCTGCGGGCGTTTCCCTGGCTGGTTCTGACCCTGACCGGCTTCGGCATCCTCACCTCGCCGTTGCTGAACGGCTGGTCGCGCTCGCGCGAGTGGATGGCCGACCGCTATGCCTATGACCACGGGCCGGGTTCGTCAGCCTTTGCCGACGCCATGATCCGGCTGTCCAATCAAAATCTGGCGGACCCGGAACCGCCGGCCTGGATGGTGTGGTATTCTTACAGCCATCCCCCCGTGACCGAACGCATCCGGGCGGCGCAAGCAGCCGGTTCACCCTGAGCGACGCTCTCTCAAACTTGCAAACAGGCTATGCCACAAATCGTTGAATCGGTTCCCAATTTTTCGGAAGGGCGCAGGCCGGAAGTGATCGACGCCATTGTCTCCGCCTACGGCAGCGTCGAAGGCGCTCGCGTGATCGATCATTCATCCGACGCCGATCACAATCGCAGCGTGGTTACAATGGTGGGCGCGCCCGAAGCCGTGAGCGAGGCGCTATTTCGCGGTATCGCCAAAGCCGCCGAGTTGATCGACATGAATGTACAAACCGGCGAGCATCCCCGCATCGGCGCTACCGACGTCGTGCCCTTCATCCCCATCCGCGATATCGATATGGATGCGTGCGTGGGGCTGGCCAGGGCGCTGGCCCAACGCGTGAGTACGGAACTCGGCATCCCCACTTATCTTTATTATCGGGCGGCCACGCGACCCGACCGTGAGGTGCTGGCGAATATCCGCAAGGGCCAGTACGAAGGGCTGAAGGCGGAATTGGAGGCGGGGAACCCCGATCGGCTGCCTGACTTTGGCCCGGCCAGCTTGGGCAGCGCCGGCGCCACCGTGATCGGAGCCCGACCGCCGCTGATCGCCTACAACATTTTTCTGACCTCGGACGATGTCGAGATCGCCAAGGCCATCGCCAGGGCCATTCGCCATTCGACCGGCGGCATGCGCTATTTGCAGGCGATGGGCGTGCTGGTCGAGGGCCGGGCGCAGGTCTCGATGAATTTCCTGGATTACACCAAGACGCCTCTAGCGCTGGTGACCGAGCTGGTGCGCCGCGAGGCTGCCCGTTATGGCGTGGGCGTGCATAACGCCGAGCTGATCGGGCTGATCCCGCAGCAGGCGTTGATCGACGCGGCGCAATGGTATTTGCAACTCGACAATTTGCAGCCTCACAGCGTTTTGGAGTGGCATTTGACGTGATGGAATGATGAAGTGTTGAGTCACGTTGCGGCGGCACCACTTCATTACTTCATTACTGATTACTCATTACGCCGCCCACCACCCGACTCTCGCAAATTCTTTCTCTCCCATGTTCATCATCGACGGCCACAATCTCATCGGCAGCGGGATGGTCGCGGGCATCAGCCTGGACCAGGAGGACGATGAGTTGCGGCTGGTGCGCTGGCTGAGCGGCAAGCAACCACAGCTGGGGCAGCCGATGGTGGTCGTCTTCGACAGCGGCATCCCCGGCGGGATTTCGCAAAGCCTGTCGAGCGCGGGCGTGACGGTGATCTTCGCCGCGCAATACCGCAACCGGGCGGATCAGGTCATCCACCGACGGGTGAAGGACGAGATGATCCGGGATGAGGTCACGGTGGTCACGGATGACGCTGTTTTGCGCGAGGCGGTGGCTGCGTTGGGCGCATCGACCTTGCGCGTTAATGAGTTCATGGCGCGAGCCAACAAGCGGGCGCGGCGCAAGTCCCCTGCTCCCCGCAAGCGCAGGCAGCAGGTCGAGCCCAAGCTGCCGAAGGATGAGGTGGAGTTTTGGTTGGAGCGGTTCGAGGGCGGGGCGGAACCCCGAAAAAATACCTGAGCGCGACCTTGGAAATTAGGAGCGGGGGCGATCCCCCGCACCCCCCTTTTGGGGCTATTACATGCCCCCAAACCCCCATGTAAGGTCACGGATGGACGAATGGCACTTGCACAATAATGAAGCCATGAAGCGAAGGGTACAGTGAAAAGGCGAGACCTTACCGGAGGGGTCCAGGGGAACCGTGTAATGGTTCTCCTGGCGGGGCGGCCGGGGCAGAGCCCCGAATACTACCTGAGCGCGACCTTGGGAATTAGGAGCGGGGGCGATCCCCCGCACCCCCTTTGGGGGCTATTACATGCCCCCAAACCCCCATGTAAGGTCACGGATGGACGAATGGCACTTGCACAATAATGAAGCCATGAAGCGAAGGGCACAGTGAAAAGGCGGGACCTTACCGGAGGAGTCCAGGGGAACCATGTATGGGTTCTCCTGGCGGGGCGGCCGGGGCAGAGCCCCGAAAACTACCTGAGCGCGACCTTGGGAATTAGGAGCGGGGGCGATCCCCCGCCCCCCCTTTGGGGGCTATTACATGCCCCCAAACCCCCATGTAAGGTCACGAATGGACGAATGGCGCTTGCACAATAATGAAGCCATGAAGCGAAGGGTACAGTGAAAAGGCGAGACCTTACCGGAGGGGTCCAGGGGAACCATGTAATGGTTCTCCTGGCGGGGCGGTCGGGGCGGAGCCCCGAAAAGACGGCTATCGGGTGTCCCACTCCGAGAAAATTCTATCACCATCAATCGGCGTGCGGGCTGCCAGCCCTTAAGCCAGAGATAAGGTTGGCATGAGGGAAATCGCATTGAATGGCGGCGAAAAACTGCTAGACTCATAGTTAATCAACTATCGCATGGGCATTTGAGCCCGCCAGTCTTCACGGAGCCGCCGATGGATCCCCAACTAATCACCAAGGTCCTGACCTACATTGCAGCCGCCGCCTTCGTATTCCTCACTGCCTACACAATGAAGCTGCGCAGCCAGAGCGGCCAACCGTTGAATCTGGCGCACCTCCTCCTGCGACCCTTCTCCTCCCGTTCATCTCAATCTCCTGTTTCAGCCACCCACTTCGACGAGGACGACCCCGACAGCTCAGTGGTTTAGTCCTCTCTCAGTAGGTCGGACCTCCTCCTTCGCGCAAGACCCCGTCAAAAAACGGGGTCTTGTGTTTTTTGGGGTATCTAGTGAAGATCGTCCTATCGTGTCTGTCCGAAAACTTTTCTCTCAGTGGTTTGGGTAGGCTTAGTCGGATGTTAGCCGCGCCTGGTCGGGCCGCTTGTTTGTTCTGCGATTAGTATTACAGAATATGGTAGTGGATCAGAATTGACTGATAGCATCAAGTCTTTGAATATTGTAACGGAAGATGAAAAGCCTCAACACAAGTTCGTGGAAGTAATCCGACTTCGAGAAGGAAAGCGTTTTACGAACGAATCT
>JAGFJG010000079.1 GCA_024102915.1 Caldilineales bacterium | reverse complement strand
AGATTCGTTCGTAAAACGCTTTCCTTCTCGAAGTCGGATTACTTCCACGAACTTGTGTTGAGGCTTTTCATCTTCCGTTACAATATTCAAAGACTTGATGCTATCAGTCAATTCTGATCCACTACCGATTTCCATACCGGCCAGTAAGCCAGGATACTGTATTGGCGTAAGATGTCCGACGGCAAACAGTTTTTCTTCTTTACGCCACATCATTGCAAATCCTGGAAATGGCTCACCCAGGGATAATGCCAAACGAACTACGCTTGCCCCCGCAGCAAGCAATACGACAACCATTGCCAGCGGCAAAATTATGCGAAGCAAATGGAGTGGTCGTGTCAGCTCCCCGCCAGTGTTTTGCAACGTTGCCATGAAATAAATATTAGAAATTATCTGGATTACGATGTTTGTCTGAGCTTAAAGAGTAAATGCGTCTTGGCCAGAAGCGGTAGTTGATTGAGGCTGTCATCGGCTTTCCGAAGTTGCAACTTTTCGTAGATTGAGTCCATGTGTGTACCGATTGTTTTGGGACTCAAACCTAGCGCCCGCGCCGCCTGTCGTCGTGTGAGGCATTTGCCGATCTGCTCGAAGACTCGCCTTTCTGGCTCGCTGAGGAGTTCGACTCCAGCCAACGCTGTCAACATTGCGTTGCGTTCTATGGGGGATAATGTTTCCAGCGCGATATCAAATGTCGAAAAACGCTGTCCCTGGACGCCAGAAGCGATTTCCAGTGAGATCGTTCCCTCTGTCATCCGCTGAATTGCATCGAGCAGTTCTTGGGGTTTCGATCCTTTGAGCAGATACTTGATGTGATTATGTCCCATCGTGAACATTTCGATAACTTCGGGCCCTCTGTCAATGTAAGCAGACAAAAAAATGATCCCCACATCAGGATACGACTTTCGCAACATGTGCGCAGCCTCAATGCCCTTATTCTGGTCGAACTGCGGTTGTGTGTCCCTCCGTTCGGGTAACACAATGTCGATGATGGCCACATCCGGCCGCTGAAGTTCGGCGGCCCGTAGAGCTTCCTCGAAACTGGCAGCTTCGGTTACGAGCATATTTCGCTTGCCAAGATATTCCCGTAAGGCCGCCCTGACAGCCCAATCGTCTTCAACGAGTAGCACATGGATATGTTCGTTTGCCATGATTACTCCCCAAGAATTTGAGCGTCAATGAAACAGTTTTGCAAGCGAAAAATGGGAGGCGAGAAATGTTACCCCAATTTTCACTAGCTTCAGGGAGCATACATCAGTTGCCCGATGTTTGCAAAGTCTTCAATCGTGGATTTTCTTACGTCTTCCAATCGCACAGTTTTTCCACGTACGCCGCCGAACCATCACGCAGCCAGCCGTCGAGTTGAGCGACCTCCTTCAACTGCTGCCCGCGCAGCCGGGGAACCGCTACAAAATGGCTGTCGAATTCCGGCAGCGAGGTCATATCGCCCCACAGCTTCTCGAATTGCGTGACCGGATAGATGTCCTCCTGGCCCTGGCCCCAACGCTTTTTCACATCTTTCAACGTGATGTACGTGGGCATGCGCGCCGCCACCCGTCGCACGGCCTCGGCCACTCTGGTGTCGTCGTCCAGGTCGGGTCTGGTCAGGCCAAAGAGCGCCAACAACTGGTCGATATCCACCCAGGTCGTCAGTGAGTTGTAGTAGGACAGACCGAATTCGATTTCCTCGCGAGGCAGCGCCAGCCCTTCGATCAGGCGCAATTGGCCGCTCACGCGCGCCAGCCCCCCGCCTCTATCCTCCAGCCGCCGCGTGATTACCTCCACCATCAGCCCGGCCTGCCGCTCGATCAGGTGTCCGAGCAGGGCCGGGTCCACATCCGCGCTGAGGGTATCGATATTGTGCACGAGCAGGTAACGCAGGTTGGGGCGGAGTTCTAGCAGTTCCCGCAGCACGCCGTTGCGCAGCATGTTGGGCACTTCGTACCAATGCCCCACCGGATGCACGCATTGCTGCGGCAGATTGTCCGTGTAATCGCTGCCCTCGCCCATCTGTTGCGCCCAACCGATCAGCGCTGCATGCAGACTTTCCAACACCTTTTGCGCCTGTTCATCCAGCAATTGTTGCGGCATTTCCTCCCAGGCGAAACGCAGGTCGCGCGCCATCGGGATCATGCGCAGACCCACGGCGCGTCCGGGCGAGAGAAAAAGCGGGCCATCGTAACCGAAATTTCGCTCTCGTTCCAGGTAGGCCGACACGGGCGCGTGGGTGAGGTAGCTGGTGGTGAACACATGCGGAATCGACATCCCGGCCTGCTTGCTGCGTTTGCGGCTTTTGGCCAGATGCACCTCCACAAAGCTGCGATGCCGTCCGCCCAGGCTGGCGAAGGGATTGAGCGCCTTGACCACGCCGGCGCCCTTGGTCCAGCGGCTGCCTGCCCCGCCCGCCAATGACACCACCGCCACCGCCCCTTCCGCCAGCGCCTGCATGCCCAAATCATGCAGATGGGAAGATAACGGCATGGTTGCATCGAACACACCGCCCGGCTCCACGTCTTCGATGCGGCTGTTGACCGGCAGCCGGTTTTGGGCCAGGCCGACGCGCCCGCTGCGCAAGTCCGCTCGAATCTGTTCGTGCTGCACCCGGTCGAAGCCGTAATCATGCAGCAGCGCTTCCAACCCCTGGCCGGGGCCGCCCTCACGGTCGGTTTGAGGCAGCAGCCGGTCGAACAACGGATTGACGATGCCGCCCAGCGCTGGCTCATTCCGCGCCGCCTGCCCGAATCGGTTTAGCTCCGCCCGGCGCTGCGCAGTCAGACGGCGGGCGTCTTGCCGCAGCAGGTCGGGGACCATGAGCGTGTAATAGCCCGGCGGCATCAGGGCGGCATCGCCTTCGTGCAACTGCGCCACCGTGCCATGCTCATTGATGGCGAAATCGTAGACCACCGGCTCCATAGCGAAAGGCACGGCCGTCTCCATCCGCCGTTTGGTCTCGCCCATGATGCTTTGCAAGCGCAATTGCGCTTCGGCCTTGCGGGTTGGATCGAAAATGAATCCCATGCCGCCGCCCGACATCCCGCCCAACATCCAGAAGCCCCAGAAATCTGTGCCAAACTCGGCCTGTACCTGTTCGATCAACGAATTCGTATAGAGATTGCCGGCCCAGGGGATGATAGTCTGAATGGGACCGGTGAAATTTCGCTGCGTGGCCGCGCCGATGGCGGAGACATCACCCTTCCTCAGCAAGCCGATTACCTCGTCCAGGATGCGGATCGCTTCCTGCCGCGCCGCCCACTCCGCCTCCGAGCGCAAAAGGTATTTCTCGGTCACCATTTCTAAAATCGGGCCGACATCCTGAGCCATGCCGCCATGCGCGAGAACCAGGCTGTCCTGCAATCGCTGGCGTGTCGCTGCCGATATTTCCTCGGCGGAAAAGATGTGATGACTGGGCAAGAGTCGTCCCCGGCTGATGCCGAATTCGGGGTCGTCGAGTCCAGCCAATTCGCCCTGGATCAGCTTCATGCCCGGCCACGCCCCGCCCGAATCCTGCCACCCGCCGCCCGACCCACCCAGCCATTCACCCAGGATCGCTCGCGCCGCCGCCAGCCTGCGTTCCGATTCCGCCAATGGCCCGATCAGCGATTCCGCCTGCCCGGTGGCGCGCATGCAAACGCTGATCAAGCTGGCGAGCAGGGTTGTGGACACAGCCAGCCGCGAGCCTTTGGGAATGCCGTTCACCTGGCTGACCAGCTCGATGCCCAGACCCGGCCCCACAATTTGCGCCAGCAGCTCGGATAACGGTTGCCCCGCCCCTTCCATACCTGGCGGCACAATGCCCGCAGCGATCACAGCCGCCTTGAGCAGGCCGAGATAATCTCGGGCGAAATCGAAAACCTCGGCCAATGTGGTCAGGTTGGCAGTCGCTTCCAGATCGACGCTGACGAGCCGCAAAACCGGCTCGTCGATCACACGGAAGTAGGCCTCGACCGGGGGCTTCGGCGCTCGCACTTCTCCCGGTCGCCGCACGACAAGGTCAATGGAAGTATTGATGACCCGCGCGCCTTCGGGAAAATCCATGCCCAGAAAAAAGATATCGCTCCAACCGCTGTGCGTCAAATCCATGCGCACCGGCGTGGCCTCGTGCAAGATCGGAAACAGCCCGTTTTTGCGTACCCGCAATTCCGGGCGCACCCGCAACGGGTGGTCGGCTGGATGCCCTGTCCTGAACATCCACTGATTTCCCCGCACCGAACGCACGCTTTGCCGCACCTGGTCGGCCAGGGTCTGAAAGCCAAGTCGGTGATAGGCCGCCGCCAGAGCGCTGGAGATGCCGTCGTTCACCCCTTGCTGGCGTTGCGCCGCCAGGAAAATATCGACCGCCTCTTCGAAGCGACGATTGAGCAAATTCGTATAGCCGTCGAATGGGATGAGGCCGCCGGTCGCTATGCCCGGCTTTGTGGGCAGGTGGAAACGATGGAGCGCATAAAGGAAAAATAGCGCCCGCACCCGTTCGTACAGGTTGTCGCTGTGGCGACGGAATTCGTCGAGCGCCAGGCATTCCTCAAGCAATGTTTCCAGGCTGGCGGTGCGGGCGAACGCATCCAGCGATTGGTGGCGCAGCGCCGGGTCGTCGGCGGTGATGATCTCGATCAGCTTGCTCATCCCAACCTATCCTGCTGTCCTGCCCAGTTCTCGCTCAGCCAGCAAATCCAGCAGCCGGGCCAGCACGATGTCCCGATCGCTGCCGTTCAAAGCCAAAGCGATTTGCGCCGTCATCAGCCCATATTTAACGCCGATGTCGTAGCGCAGATCATGCATATTCAGGGCGAGATATTGCTCGCGCTGCGCCAGGTCAGCCAGCCCCTCGGCCAGGGTGACGCCATTGCCGCCAGCCGTCGCAATCCGCTGTTCGAGTAGAGCGAAGATGGTTGGGGTGAGCACGTGCATCCCGAAAAAGCAGAGATAATGCCCGGCCCGCAATCCTGGCACGATCAGACGCTGTTCGGCCAGCGTGGGCGTCGGCTTTTCCAAAACGGTCTCGACCCGATAAAGGTCGGTGCGCTCGCGCAGGCGGTGACCGCCAATCGCCCCATAGTACGGCAAAAGATGCTCACGCGTGGCGTGTACGGTCGAGACCGCACATGCCTCAGCGCTGGCTATACGCACCAGCCGTTCGGCGCACCCCGCCTCACTGCGGCTGACATAAAGATGGTCGCCGACCAGATGTAGGAAGGGTTGCTCACCGACGAAATCTCGGGCGCAGTACACCGCATGGCCGTGACCCAACGGCTCTTGTTGATGCACGAAGACCAGGCGGCTGAGATGGGAGGCCGCCTCGCTGGCGTAGGCCTGCTCGTCGCCGGGGCGCACCACCAGACAGATTTCATCGATGCCCGCGCGCAAGACTTCTTCGATCAGGATCGTCAGTACCGATTTTTCGACGCCGTCGCTATCGATCAGGTTTTGCAGGGGCAGGTTGCGCTGACCTTTGCCAGCCGCCGTTATGACAGCTTTGGTGACGACCATGATTTCCTCACTGAATGAGTGCGAAGTGCTGAGTTCGAGGTCAGCCGTTAACCTCGAACATCAAACCTCGAACTGAATTTCACAGTTTGTAGGCTTTTTTCGCCAGAGCGTAAGCCGAATCCTTTGCCATTTCCAGGGCGTCTTCCATGTCGATCATGCCTCTGGCTACAAGCCCGGCCAACCAGTTGCAATCCACCCTGCGCCACACATCGTGCCGGGCGGGGATGGAGGGGAACGCCCGGGTGTCGTCGTTGAACCCGACCGTGTTGTAGAGTCCTGCTGTTTCGTGCACCAGCTCGCGATAGCGCACCATGCCGTTGACGCTGTCGAAAAACCACCAGGGCGGGCCCAGACGCAGAGCGGGATAGTGCCCGGCCAGGGGCGCTAACTCGCGCGAGTAGGTCGATTCATCCAGACAGAAAAGGATCAGGGTCAGGCGCGGATCATTGCCATATTTGTTGAGCAGGGGTCGCAGGTTGCGGGTGAATTCGCTGACGATGGGGATGTCGTCGCCTTTATCCTTGCCAAATCGTTCGGCGACGAAGGCGTTGTGCGAGCGCAGCGAGCCCACGTGCATCTGCATCACCAGTCCATCTTCGATGCTCATGCGCGCCATTTCCATCATCATGTGCCCGGTGAACTGGCGGGCGTCATCGGCGCTGGCCTGCCCCCGCAAGGCTCGCTGGAAGATGGCTTCGGCCTGGCCGGGCGTCAATTCCGACGTATAGGCCGTCTCGGCGGCATGGTCGGTGGCGGTGGCGCCCATGCCTTTGAAGAATTCCCGGCGTTGTTCCAATGCCTGCAAAAGGGCGGCGCACGAGTCCACCGGCACCCCGCTGACCTCGGAAAGCAGGTCGATGTCATCCCGCCAGCCGGGGGTCAGGATATTCACGACCGCATCAGGCCGGAAGGTGGGGCGGATGTCGCCCGCCCAGCCTGAATCACGTATGGCCTGATGGTGGGTCAGGGTGTCGGTGGCGGCGTCGGTGGTGGTCAGCGCCTCAATGTTGAAGCGTTCGTACAAAGCCCGGGGCCGGAACTCCGGCGTCGCCAGCAATGATTCGAGCTGGTCGTAAATACTCTGGGCGGTATCGCCGTTCAGCTTTTCCTTGATGCCAAAGACCTCGACAAATTCCGCAGCCAGCCACAGGCCGGTGGGCGTGCCCCGAAACAGAAAGAAGTTCTCGGCGAATGTCTGCCAGATTTTGCGATGATCCTGTTCGACCGGGCCGCCATCCCGCCGCGGCACGCCCAGGCTTTCCATGGGAATGCCCTGCGAATAGAGCATGCGGAAAACATAGTGATCGGGGATGATGAGCAGGTCGGCGGGCGAACCGAAGCTATAGTCGGGGTCGGCGAAGACGCGTGGGTCCACGTGTCCGTGCGGGCAGATCAGCGGCAGGTCGGCCACCGTTTCGTACAGGCGTCGGGCGATGTTGCGCTGAGTCGGCTCCGGGTCGAAACAGCGGTCGGGCGAGAGCTGAAATTGGCTATGTGACATTTTGTTCCGTCCTTATTCGATGGGGCGCTGCCGGCTGTGGGAACACTGGACGAAGCATAACGAAAATGTGATGAGATCGCCAGATTTGCTTTCCATCATGGGAGTGGTCAGGAAGATGAACGTGATGTAAAGTGGAGGACCTAACAATCAACACTCAACAGCCAACGAACCAATCAACTTCTTTACCAACCGGAGTCCAACCTTGCTCAGCCCGGCCATTCTATCTAAACTTGCCAGCTTCGACACCCCCACCATCTGCAATGTGATTGAATTGTTCGAGGTTCGCCCGCGCAGCGCCGGGTACATGGATGCGCGCATCAAAGCGGCCTTCCCCGATCTGCCGCCCATTGTCGGCTATGCCGCCACCGCCACATTTCGCAGCGCCGAGCAAGTCCCCAACCGCCAGGGCTACGGCGACATCGCCCAGCAGGTCGAACGCTTTGCCGAATTGGATGGCCCGGCCATCGTCGTCTTCCAGGATTTGAATGATCCCCCGGCGGCGGCAGCTTTCGGCGAAGTGATGTGCAGCACCTATCATGGTTTTGGGGCGAAGGGCCTGGTCAGCAACGGCGCCGGTCGTGATTTGGATCAGGTGCGGGCGCTGGGATTTTCGGTCTTCACCGGCGGCACGATTTGTTCGCATGGCTATCACCAGATTCCCGACATCCATGTGCCGGTGCGGGTGGGCGGCGTCACCGTTTTCCCCAACGATCTGCTGCATGCGGATGTCAACGGCGTCACCACCATCCCTAAAGAGATCGCCGCTGAGGTGGCCGATATCTGCCCGGAGTTCATCGCCCTGGAAGCGATCATCATCGACACCGTGCGCAGCGGCTCGGCCAGCGTGGCGGAATTGCGCCGGGCGATGGCCGAATCGTCGGCGGTGAAAGCGGAATTGCGCCAGCGCGTCACCCGGTCGAGATAGCGTCGATACTGACCACTCCATCACTTCCTCACTTCCCCATCCGGAGACCACCATGCCCCTACTTTTCGATATGCCTCTGGCAGAGTTGTACGAATACCAGGGCACAAACCCCCGACCCTCCGATTTCGACGCCTATTGGGATGCCGCCCTGGCCGAAATGAAAGCGGTCAACCCGGATGTTGAACTGATCCCCGCCGACTTTCGGACCTCATTCGCCGAATGCTTTCACCTTTATTTCACGGGCGTGGGCGGCGCACGTGTGCACGCAAAGTTTTTGCGCCCGCGCCAAAGCCCGGAGCCGCACCCGGCTATCCTCATGTTCCACGGCTATTCGATGAACGCCGGGGACTGGTACGACAAGCTGGGATTTGTCGCCCAGGGCTATTCGGTGGCGGCGATGGATTGCCGGGGTCAGGGCGGGCTGTCCGAGGATAGCGGCGGGGTGAAGGGCTGGACACTGCGCGGGCATATCGTGCGTGGCCTGGAAGATATGCCCGAAAACATGCTCTTCCGCCAAATCTATCTCGACACGGCCCAACTCGCCGCTATCGTCATGGACATGCCGGAGGTGGATGCCGGGCGCGTGGGATGCACGGGCGGCTCGCAAGGGGGCGGACTCACCCTGGCTTGCGCTGCACTTGAGCCTCGCATCAAGCGCGCCGCCCCGGTGTTTCCATTCCTGACTGACTACCAACGCACCTGGGAAATCGACCTCGCCAAAGACGCCTACGTGGAATTGCAAGAATGGTTCCGCCGGTTCGACCCGCTACACCGTCGCGAGGCGGAGGTGTTCGAGCGACTCGGCTATATCGATGTGCAACATCTCTCCAAACGCATCCAGGCCGAGGTGCTCATGGGCGTCGGCCTGATGGACACGGTTTGCCCGCCCTCGACGCAATTCGCCGCCTATAATAAAATCACGTCACCCAAGTCGTTGGCGATCTATCCCGACTACAAACACGAAAACCTGCCTGGGTTGAATGACTCGATATTCGAGTTCATGGCAGGGCTGTAAGAGGTGAATATGCACCCCAGAAACGTCATCATCATCGGCGCCGCCGGGCGTGATTTCCACAACTTCAACACCGTTTACCGCCAGAATGCCGCCTATCAGGTGGTCGCATTCACCGCCGCTCAAATCCCCGACATCGAAGGACGGCGCTATCCGCCTGAATTGGCGGGCGACCTGTATCCGGAAGGCATCCCCATCCTGGCCGAAACCGACCTGCCCCGTCTGATCCGGGAATTCGGCGTGGATGAATGCGTGTTTTCATACAGCGATGTTTCCTATCAGCATGTCATGTCCGTGGGCGCCATCGTGGAATCGGCGGGTGCGTCCTTCACGATGCTGGGGCCAAAGGACACGCAGATCGCCAGCGGCAAGCCGGTGGTGTCGGTGGGGGCGGTGCGCACGGGCAGCGGCAAGAGCCAGACCTCGCGCAAGGTGGTCGAAATCCTGATGGGGATGGGTCTGCGCGTGGTGGCTGTGCGGCATCCCATGCCCTATGGCGATCTGAAAGCGCAGCGCGTGCAACGCTTCGCCACGTTGGATGATCTGAGCGCACACAATTGCACCATAGAGGAGATGGAGGAATATGAGCCACACATCGTGCGCGGGAATGTGATCTACGCCGGCGTCGATTATGAGGCGATTCTGCGGGAGGCTGAAAATGACCCGAACGGCTGTGATGTCATCCTCTGGGACGGCGGCAACAATGATTTCCCGTTTTACAAACCCGACCTGCACATCACCCTGGTCGACCCGCATCGCCCCGGCCACGAACTGACCTATTATCCGGGCGAGATCACCTTGCGCATGGCGGACGTGGTCATCATCAATAAGATGGACAGCGCCGATCTGGCCGGAATCGAGGCGGTGCGGCGCAATGTGGCGGCAGTGAACCCTGACGCTGTCGTCATCGACGCCGCCTCCACCGTGACCATGGCCGACCCGAATTTGGTGCGGGGCAAGCGGGTGCTTGTGATCGAGGATGGCCCCTCGCTGACGCATGGCGACATGCAGATGGGCGCGGGCGTGGTGGCGGCGCGCAAATTCGGCGCACTGACGCTGGTGAATCCTAAGCCCTATGCGGTCGGCCGCATCAAAGAGACATTTGAGATTTACCCGAATGTGGGCGCGCTGCTGCCTGCCATGGGTTATGGCGAACAGCAGTTGGCTGACCTGGAAACGACCATCCGCAACACCCCGTGCGACGCCGTCGTCATCGGTACGCCCATTGACCTCAGCCGCATCATTCATATCGAGCAACCGGCGACGCGCGTGTTCTATAATTTGCAGGAAATCGGCCAGCCTGACCTAACGCAAGTATTGAGCGATTTCGTGCAACGGCACGATCTGCCCACCCCGTAGCGGCGCTTCGACGATGAAATCCATCCGCAGATTCCGCAGATTAGAATCAGAGGTATCTGCGTCAATCGGCGCTATCTGCGGATAACTTTTTGGCCTGTCCAGGTGAGGTGAATGGTTATGGAAATCCTGATCCGTTATCATCATCCCGATTTCGGCATTCGACTTGGCCTGCAACGCGGGGGCGAAATTACCGACATCAGCCCGCAAGTCAGTTCCTTGGGAGACTGGCTGCGCGCCTCAGCCGGGCGTGTGCCCGCCGCCATCGACGAATTGCGAAAGGCGGCTGATCAGGCCCCATTCATCCTCCCGGCCTCCGAACTCGACCAGCCGCCTTCCAGTCGGGTTTCGCACTGGTTGCCGCCGGTCGACCGCCAGGATGTGTGGGCGGCGGGAGTCACTTACGAGCGCAGCCGCCAGGCCCGGCAAGAGGAGGCGATTGACGGGGGCGATGTGTACGCTCGCGTCTATGCAGCCGAGAGACCGGAACTCTTCTTCAAGGCCAGGGCGCCCTGGGTGCAGGGGCCGCTGGGACCTGTGGGAATTCGGGGCGATGCTCGCTGGTCGGTGCCAGAGCCGGAACTGGCGTTGGTGATCAATCCGGCGCTCGAAATTGTGGGCTGGACGGCAGGCAACGACATGAGCAGCCGGGACATCGAGGGCGAAAATCCGCTCTATTTGCCCCAGGCGAAAATCTACACTCACGCCTGCGCACTTGGCCCCGGCATTGTCCTTGACCCCATCATCGTCGCTTGGCCGGATGTGAGCATTGGCATCACGATCAGCCGCGCAGAGCAGCAAATATTCGCCGCCGAAACCAGCACCGCCCGCCTGCGTCGCTCGCCCGACGAGCTTGTAGCCTATTTGGGACGCAGCCTGAGTTTCCCCGACGGCGTGGTTTTGCTCACAGGCACGGGCATCGTCCCGCCCGATGATTTCACTCTCCAGGCTGGCGACCGCGTGGAAATCGCCATTGGCGACCTGCAACCTTTGATAAACAAGGTTGCCGTCGTTTGATCAGACCAGCGCCCGCCCGCCATCCATAAAATAGACCGCGCCGGTGGCAAAGTCCATTTCGATCAAAAACGCCACGGTCTTCGCCACATCTTCGGGCGAGCCGACCCGCTTGAGCAGCGAGTTTTCTTCGGCCCATTGGCGCTTGGAATCAGGCGCATTAGGCGGGAGTAGCACGGTGCCGGGGGCGATGGCATTGACACGAACGGTCGGGGCCAGTTCCGCTGCCATCACACGGGTCAGGGCCACGAGTCCAGCCTTACTGGCGGCGTGATGCGCGTAATTCTTCCAGGTCTGAAAGGCTGACAGGTCGGTGATGTTGATGATCACGCCTTCGCCCTGGGCGAGCATGTGCGGGGCCACAGCCTGACTGCACAGGAACGGGCCAGTCAGGTTCACATCAAGCGCCGCGCGCCAGCGTTCGAGCGAGATATCGAGAAAGGGGTCGGACAGCCACACCGAAGCATTGTTTACGAGCACGTCGATGCGCCCAAAACGTTCAATCACTTGCGCCACAACCTCGGCGGGTCGCTCTGGGTTCAGCACATTCATGGGCAAAGCCAATGCGTTCACACCCAGCGCCTCGATTTCGGCAAGGGTTTCTCGCCACGGCTCAGAATCGTCGAGATAGGTGAAGGTGATGTTCGCCCCGCGCTCGGCCAGGTGCAGAGCGATCACGCGTCCCACGCGCTGCGCCGCGCCGGTGATGAGGATGGTTCGGTTGGTGATGTTCATGACTGCTTATTGCTCACTGGTCACTGAATACTGACACTCGCCCGCTTCATCAACGCCTTCGCCGCCGCTCTGCACTCTTCCATCAAGGCGAACTCATCCAGCATCGTCACCCGACCAGCGTCGAGCAACACGCGGCCATCGACGATGACGGTGTGCACGTCGGGGCCGTTGCAATTGTAGACGAGGGCGGAATCGGGCCGGTGCACGGGCATGATATGCGGGCGGTTGAGATCGACGAGGGTGAGGTCGGCTTTGCAGCCGGGGGTGATTTCGCCAATGTCGGAGCGGTTCATGATGCGAGCGCCCGCTGTCATCGCCATCCGCAGCACATCCATCGGCAGCAAGGCGGTGGCGTCGCCGCTGCCAGTTTTCGCCAGCAAGATAGCCGTCTTCATCGTCTCCAACAAATCCTGCGAATTGTGCGAGGCCGAGCCGTCAGTTCCCAGGGCCACGTGGACGCCACTTCGCACGAGAGCGGGGATCGGGGCGATGCCGGAGGCCAGGTACATGTTGCTGGTCGGGCAATGCACCACGGTCGAGCCAGATTCGGCGATGAGATCGATTTCGGGATCGTCGATATGGACGCAGTGGACGAGTTGCACATCCGGCCCCAGTAGATGTAATGAATCCAGCCATTCGATGTGGCGAAGGCCGCATCGCTCCATCATCAGATTGATTTCGTCCCGCGCCTCGGCCACGTGGATGTGCGTGGGCAAGTTTCGCTCGCGTGCCCAATCCACCGCACGGCGCATGGTATCGTCCGAACAGCGCCAGGGAACCATCGGCCCGTTCGAGATAGTGATGCGGCCATCGGCCTGCCCGTGCCAGCGGTCGTACAGGCGCTGCAATTCGGCCAGGATAGTGTTCGGCTGCTCGGCGGATGCGCCTAAATCCACCCATGAGCGGGCGAGCTGGAAGCGGAGGCCCACGGTTTCGGCGGCATCCAGGGCGGCATCGGCAAAGGCGGGACCGGGCAGTTTGTGGTGCTGATTGACCGCCGTCGCCCCGCATTTCAGATTCTCGACCAAACCGAGCAGGCTGGCGAGACGCATGTCGTCCGGGGTCATGGCCGCTTGCAAAGGCCAGGCCACCTGCTTGAGCCATTGCAACAGCGGCTTGTCGTCGCCCAGCCCGCGCATGAAAGTCTGCGAAAGATGCGTGTGGGCATTGACGAGGCCGGGCAGCACGGTCATATGCGTGGCGTCGATCACGCGCTCGGCTTGCGCCCGCACGTCCTCTGGCGGCTCGCCCGCCCCGACCGCGCCGATTCTATCCCCGGCCAGCAACGCCCAACCCGGCCAGAGGATGTCGCCCGAGCGGTTCATGGTGAGGATGGCGGCGTTTATGATTAGAATTCGCCTCACTTCAGTATTGCCATCTCTCACAGCAATCAATACACCTCATCATGCGTGCCGATATCGAGCAGAAGAACAATCTCTTCACCCGTGCTGTGATCTGTCTCTAGCGAGAAGATTATCCGACAGTCATACCCACACGAACACGCCCACAGGCCAAGCAGATTTCCGCTCAACTTGTGCGTACCGAGGTCTGATGCAAATGCATCGACTTGCAAACCACGTAAAGCCTCCTCAATGCGAGCCTGCAATCTATTGTCACGCCGGATAAACTTGCGATAGGCTCTCTTGAATTTCGGCGTAAGGACAAGAGGTCTGTTCATTCTTCATCGAGAGACCGGCGTAAATCCTCGATAACCTCAGAAGCTGACTGATTGTTGAATTGTCCGACGTGAAATGCAGCGATCGATGTCTGCGCGTCAGCGGCAATCTCCGCCCGCCGCATTTCGATGTCGCGCTTGCGTATCACGTCCACAAGGATTTCACGCTGCTCTATCGGCAGTTGCATTGCTAACTCGATAGCCTGATCGAGCATTGCCGTACTTATCATCTGGTCACCTCGATTCCGAAAATCTGTCGAAATTGTAACATGGCATCTCCCTTGGAACAATCAGATTCAGACGCCATTTCCAAACGCCAAAAGTGCAAATGGTCTCTCGATCAACTGCTTGACGCGCTGTAAGAAGCGTGCGGCGGGGCCGCCATCGACGATGCGATGGTCGAAGCTGAGGCTGAGGGTCATCATCTGGCGCAGGGCGACGGTTCCGCCCACGTCGATTGGCTTGGACACGATGCGGCCCGCGCCAAGGATGGCGGCTTGCGGCTGGTTGATGATGGGCGTGAATCCGTCGATGTCGAACATGCCCAGGTTGGTGAGGGTGAAGGTGCCGTCGCTGAAATCGTCGGGCAGGCTTTTGCCCGCCAGCGCCTGTGCAATCAGTTCGTCGCCCGCCCGCTGAATGCCAGCGAGGTCGAGCCGGTCGGCGTCGCGGATCACGGGAACCAGCAAGCCGCGCTCGGTGTCCACGGCCAGAGCGATGTTGACAGCCTCGTACACCCGGATTTCGTCGTCGATCAGGCAGGCGTTGAGGGCGGGGTGCTCGCGCAGCGCCCGTGCGACGAGAGCGACGAGCAGGGCGTTGTATGAGATTTTGACCGCGCCGCCGAGTTCGGTGTTGATTTGCTGGCGGGCGGCGACGAGAGCGGTGGCGTCGGCTTCGCTGTGCAGGGTGACGTGCGGGGCGCTGAAGGCGCTCTCGCTCATGCGCCGGGCGATGACCCCGCGCACGCCGGAGAGGGGTTGGCGGGCGGAGTAAGTTGGGCGGTCGGCGACGGGTGGATGGGCGGGGCCGGTGGCGATGGCCGCTCGCGCTGCGGCCATCACGTCATCCCGCCCGATTCTCCCGCCCGGCCCGCTGCCCTGAATCCCGGCCAGATCGAGGCCGAGGTCGGCGGCGAGTTTGCGGGCGATGGGCGTTGCCCGCTCCCAGACCCTGGAGGTCTCGGAGACCTTCAAGGTCTCGGCGGCGTCTTCTACATCCACAAGCTGCACCCGGCCGTTCGGCCCGCGCCCGGCCAGCGTCGCCATGTCCACGCCCAGTTCCC
>JAGFJG010000002.1 GCA_024102915.1 Caldilineales bacterium | reverse complement strand
TCCGCACATCCCGCAGCATCGGCAGATAGCGCTGGCTCAGCCGGGCGATGGCAGCCTGACCTTCGCCGGTGGACGTCTTGCCCAGGTTGGCGGTGTTGCGGGCGGCTTCCCCCAGCAGGAAATGCCCCTCCGCCGTCTGCGATACCGCCAGCACGGCATCGTCATTTTCCTCATCGTCGTGGGCGGCTTCAAAGAAGGCGGCAGAGGCGAGGTGATTGCGCAAGCGCAGGTCACGCGCCATCGGGATCATGCGCAGACCCACGGCGCGTCCGGGCGAGGGAAAAAGTGGGCCATTGTGGCCCGAACTCCCGCTCCCGTTCCAGGTAGGCCGACACGGGCGCGTGGGGATGATGTTTTTTGGTCTTTCCATCGTCTCTCACGATCTGCGAGGGCTGATTGATCGCACGCTTCGCCGTGATGGGAGCCCCTTTCGTCTCGGCCTCGACTGGTTCACATATCATCTCAAGTTCGCTTGGCTTTTACCTGTTCGCTTCGATTTACTTCCCCACCTTCTCGCTCACGAAGATGTCCGATAGAGAAACGTGCATTCACCCCCGGCGCGATGGTGACGACTTGATCGACATCTGGCCGAACGATTGCTGCAGATAGGGATAGGCCAGCCAAATGACCGCCAATCCAAAGAGGACGCCGGTAAGCGTGCGCAGATACCAGTTGCTAGTGCGAAGACCGAATAGCTGGCTGAGTCCATCGACGGCAATCGGGATGAGCATCAGGACGAAGAACTTGAACGGCAGCCGAGGAACACGAGAACGCCGGAGCGAGAACAACAGGGCGACGATAAACATAGTCCCGTAGATGGCGATGTCTCGCTGGCACAGGGCGGTTTTGTATCCGTGTTCGTGGTCGCCGATATAGCTTCGTCGCAAAAAGATGTTGTCGCTCTGGGCGATGGTTCCGGCGGGCAGTTCCGAGATATTGTAGACCAGAGAGTCGCCGCCGATAAAGTAGGAACGTTCGGGTAACTGGTGGCAGAAGGGGATGTAAATGGTATAGATGATCCGCGCCGGGAGTTCAGCGCCGACGTTCATCAACACGGGGGCAAGCAGAGGCAATCCGACGTAAAGCAGGATCATCACATTGATTACGAGCGCCCAACGTTTGCCGATGAAAGCGGCAAAACCATCGATAGCGGCGACAAACCGATTCCCCGCCCCAGACTGCAATGGCGTTTGCGAATTCATATCGTACGCTCGGCGATGGCATCCAGCAATGCTTCTTGTGTGATTCTGCCGGACAATGTCGCGCCATTTTCGATGACGATGACCGGAATCGTGGAGCCGAAACGCTCACTCAATTCAGAGTCGCCGTCGATATCGACAACGCGCCACTCCCACCCGAACTCGCCGCTCAATTCGTCAAGCATCACATGCGCTTCATCGCAGAGCGAGCAGCCAGCCTTCGAGTAAAGCGTCAGTCGGGGATTCATAGAATCTGCTGCAAGTGTTCCTGCAAGACGTCGGGGGTGAGAAGCCCAATCCAACGGACTCGTACCCGGCCGTTGCGGTCGATGAAGAACGACGAAGGCAGCGAGTTGGTTTTGTATGCCGCCATCACTTCCTGCCGGGGATCGATGACAAGCGGCAGGCTGATTCCCATTTCCTTTTGGAACGTTGCGACCGACTCATGCGCTTCCCCGGCATCAATGCCCAAAACGACCAGATCATCGCCGTATTGCTTGTAGGCTGCTTCCAGGTCGGGCATTTCCAGTCGGCAGGGCGGACACCACGTCGCCCAGAAGTTGAGCAAAACCGGCCGCCCTCGATAGTCCGAAAGGTGGGTGGTGGTTCCGTCCGTCAGGTGGATGGCGAAATCTGGGGCCATCGAGCCAGCGTCGGGTTGGGCGTTGCTGTTATCAACAGCGTGGAGACTGGCGACCGGGAAGAGTCCATTTGCCGCCGCCAGACTGAGCGATTGCGGTTCTTCGGACTGGTGCAAGTACATGACATAAGCGAGCATGAGCGCGGCGACGCCAATCGCAATGACGGCGACGGCCAATGCCTGCTGCCGACCTTTTTTCAATTTGGCGGTCGATGAGTCGCCTGGCGACTTCTGTGTAGACATCTTACACCCCAACGGCGGCGGCGCTGCCGGATTCGTTTGCAGGCGGTGTACTGGCGCTGATTGCCGCCCCGCTTAGGTATCCCAGATAGGCGGGGACAAGCGGCAGCACGCAGGGTGAGAAGAAAGAGATGATGCCGGCGACAAAGGCGAAGAGCAGGCTGATTTCACCGCCGGACGAGGAGGTCAGTCCCTCTTCGAGATTGACGAAGAGCCCCAATTGGGCAAGTTGCGCCAGACTATCGGTGAAGATGAGGATGCCAATCAGGAAGAGCAGCGCTCCGCTGATAATGCTGATCGTGGGCAGGTAACGATAGAAACGGGGGAGATAGACGGTCAGCCGGGAAAAGAGGGCGCCAGCGATCAGGAAGGGGATGCCCAGGCCCAGCGAGTAGACTGTGAGCAGCAACGCCCCCTGAATCACCGTTTGCGTCTGTGAGGCCAGCAACAGGATGCCAGCCAGGATCGGCCCAACGCACGGCGTCCATCCGGCGGCAAAAATCACGCCGACCAGAGCGCTGCGCCAATAACTGGTTTTTCCCCCAAAACGACCGCCCATGTCCATCCGCAATTCCCGATCGAAAACATCGGTGCGATTGCCGACATAGATGACCGCACCCACCAAAACGGTTTCGACGACCTTGAGAATGGGATTATTGAAGATATCGCTGGAAAACCAGCTCAGTCCGGCTGCAATCACGGCCAGAACCGCCAGCACAAACCGATCCCATCCCGCTCCGGAGAGGACTACGAGACCAATCAACACAGCCCCAGCGATGCGCGTGGCTTCATCGAACTCGTAGCGGCTGACCCAAAAGGTAAGGGCAGCAGCGCCAATCGCCAGGATGCCCCATTGCCAGTGCTTCAATTGCAGATGCGCCACTCGCAGAGCGAAGACGATCAGCATGATGGAACCGACCCGCACGATGATGGGCAGGATGTCGTATAGGATGTAACCGCCCAGGAGGCCAACGGAAGCGCCAAGCAGTGTGAAAACTGTGGTGAATCCGATGACGAGGGCCAGGGCGTGAAGAAATGTTGTGCGTGAGCTGACCTGTTGCAAGACTTACCTCCAACTATTTCAGGATAACTATCTTATGGATGCGATAATCGCCTCAGATGTTACCTGAATCGGTGATGGAGATGGAGATCGGGCTATTTCTGCTGACCAACGGCCTCTTCGATTATTTCCAACTCATCGCTGACTTTGTTCATGCGACGATTCATATTGAAAACAAATGCAAAGAGGACAAGCCAAATGACAGCGTACGCGGCAATGAAAAATTGCATGATTGCACCTATTGCTATGAGCGAATGTTTTGCGAGGCGATGTTTCAGGTCAGGCGCTCGCGCAGAGCGGAAACCCGCTCGACCAGCCACTCCAGACGAATCCGGTTGGCCAGCAGCGCGATGTAGAGCAACGTGAAGGACAGATTGCTGATCAGGAATGCCTGGGACATGCCCGCCCCCAAACCAAATTCTTCGTTGGGGTCGAGGATGACGGGATGAATGGTGTTCCACCAGCGAATTGACATAAATGTAAGCGGGACGCTGAGGAAGGCGAAGATGCCGTAAACGGAGGCGATGCGTGCTCGTCGCTCCGGCTCATCGATGGCGTTGCGCAACATAAAGTAGGCGATGTAGAGCAACAGCATGATCGTATACGTCGTCAGGCGAGGATCCCATGTCCACCACGTGTTCCAGGCAGGCTTGGCCCAAATCGAGCCGCTGATTGTGGCTGCAATTGTGAACACGATGCCGATCTCTGCAGAGGAACGGGCGACGATATCCCAGCGCACGTGCTTGCGGATCAGATAGAGAATGCTGGCGATGAAGGTGACGCCGAAAGCCAGCATGCTGATCCAGGCGGAAGGCACATGGAAATAGATGATGCGCTGCGCCCAGGCATCCGTCTCGGTCAGGTTGATGGCAGAGGGCGCCTGCACGAGCGCCATGTAAATGGCGAGAAATATGCCTATTGCGGCGACAATATTCAGGATGTTGACGACACGTTTTGAGGGTCCCATAGGCGATAACTCCGGAGGTGTGGATGTGGATGCGGATAAACTTACTCTTCCACCACGTAGTCGAAGGTCAGATAAGCGACCACAAGAAAGAGCACGTCGAAGAAGACCATCAGCCTAAACCAATTGTTGAGGTCGGCCAGCGTATCGCCTTCCATCAGACCGATGGTGGAGCGGATACCGGCGACCAGCAACGGCAGCAGCACGGGAAACAGCAGCACGGGCAACAACACCTCGCGGGCGCGAGTATTAACGGCCAATGCCGAGAAAACCGTGCCAACTGCGGCGAAACCAATTGTACCGAGCAACAAAATCAGCAACAAGGGCAAACTGATGAATTGTACATTAAAGAATATGGTGATCAGCGGCAGGATTAAGGCCTCGACCACCAGGATAAAGATGAGATTCGCCAGCATTTTTCCGAAATAGATGGCGCTGCGGTCTACCGGCGCCAGCAGCAAACCGGAAAGGCTGCCCTTGTCCTTTTCGTTGATAAACGCCCGACCCAGGCCGAGCACCCCGGCAAATGCAACTGTCACCCAAAGGATGCCCGGAACCACCGTGGCTTTGTTGGGGATGCGCAACTCAAAGGCGAAGTTGAAGATGAGCAAGGCCAGCACGGCAAAAACCGCCATACTGGTAAACATATCTTTCGTGCGCGTCTCGATGCGGATATCTTTCCACAGTACCGCCCAGATCACTTGCAGATACCGCTTCATGCCGCACCCGTCCCCACATACTGGTCATAGAGCGGGCGCAGATCGTCGTAACCCAGGTCGGCGGCGGGCGAGTCAAAAACCAGATTGCCGGAGGAAAGGATGAGTATGCGGTCGGCCAACCCCAGCCCCCTTTCCAAGTGATGGGTGGTCATCAGGATAGTGCGCTCGCTGCCGCCCAACTCCCGCAGTAAATCGGTCATCATCTCCGCCGCCTGAGGGTCCAGCCCGGTGTCGGGTTCGTCGAGGAGCAGGATGGGAGGGTTGTGGAGTAAAGCGCGGGCGATGGCCATACGCTGCACCATTCCCCGGCTGAAAGTTCGTACCAAATCCTTACGCCGTTGATCCAACCCCACCCGTTGCAAAAGCTCCCGAATGCGTTCGCCCGGCTCTTTCATGCCATAAAGCCTGGCGTAGAATTGCAGATTCTCCTCCGCCGACAGGTCATCGTAGAGCAGCGGCGCGTGGCTGACCATGCCGATATGTTGGCGAATGCCCTCGGGATTGGCGCTGATGTCCACTCCCGCTATCGTCACCGTGCCGGAGGTCGGTCGCGACAACGAAGCCAGGATGCGCAGCAGCGTCGTCTTTCCGGCTCCATTCGGGCCAAGCAGCGCCACGGACGAACCCGCCTCGATATCGAGATTCAGTCCTCGCAACACCCTGTGCCGACCAAACGCCTTGCGCAGGTCACGGACGTGAACCAGGGCGTCGCTCATGCGGCGTCTCTGTTGCTCAGCGTCACCAATTGCGATTTCAGCAAACCACGTTCCGCCTGATAATCCGCTTCACTTACTTCCCCGGCTTCATAGGCGTCATCGAGATCGGCGATTTGCTGGATCAGGTCCTGACGCTGCTGTCGGCGCAGGTCGGGAACCATCGCCAGTTGTTGCCTCTGTCGCCGCATCAGGATAATGGTTCCCACCGCCAGCACGGCAATGCTGAGCACGACGACGACGATAATGATATAGGGCTGTCCGGAAATCCCCGGCGTGGCGAAGGGGTCGATGACCTGCTGATTAGGTGCGTTCTGGCTCTGGCTGTCGGCGAATAGGTTCGCCTCGATGCCGGAGATCACAGCCCGGGGCGTCGAATCGGCGGGGAGGGATGTCTGGGTGTAATTCAGGAATGCGCCGCCCTGGGCCTGTAACGGCTGGCCGATGGTCCAGCCGCTTGCTTCCACCGAAATGCCCATGTCGGGCGCCAGCAGGTTCAGGTTATCGATCGGATAGGCGATGGGGTGTTGGATCGTCACCGAGTTATCCTCGACCGGCAGGCTATACTGAAACAGCACCTGATGTTGTCCGGGCGGCAGTGCAACCGTATCATAGAAAACGTTGCCATCCTGCACGTATCGGTTGGTCGAATCCATGCCCTCGAAGCTGACATTGATGGCGTTTTCAGGCAGGTCGAATTGCAACACACGCGGCACGCCATCGCTCATTTCGCCGGTATAAAGGCGGTTGCTGGTGTTGACGAATGAGTAAAGTTCGCCGACTTCCAGTGTGTGCGGGTTCTCGATACTGACCACCCAGTGCGCCCGGTTGATGCGGATGTCATCCGCGGTCGCGCCCGGTTCGTAGACATTGAGCGGCATGTCGATAGTCGAGATGCCCGGCTCGAATTGGAAGAAATCCGTGCTGAATGACGCACCGTTGTATTGGGTTTCCAGCATGAACCCCCATATGGGTTCGGTCGAAAGCGATTCGAATGTCGCCATACCCTGGGCGTCGGTCGTGGTCGATTGACTCGTCACTGGGCCGTCAGCATCGAAGACCCTGAGTTCGACCTGAGCATCGCTTTGGATTTCACCGGTCGTGCCGTTGAGCACCTGAACCTGAATCAAACCATTACCCGTCACATTGGCTTCGGTCACATCGAATCCCAGGCCGAAGCTGCGGGCGAAGGTGGCCGCCTGCAAGACGTCCTTATCCATCACGCCTTCGACCGCCGGATGGGGTTCGGTGGCGGCTTTTCCCTGCCATTCCGCCTCGGTCAATTGAAGTGAATCAGTTCCGGCCAGGTCGGGGACGGTCGGCTGGTCGGGATTGCCAGAACCATCGAGGCCATGACAATCTGCGCAGCTTCCCTCAAAAGTGATCTGCCCGCTCTCGATTTGGGTAGGCGTCAGGTGCAATGACCAGATGTATGCTACGAGGTCCCACCGCTCGCTCTCGCTCAGCGCGTTGCCCCAGGGCGGCATCAGATTCTCAAGTCGTCCTTCGGTGATGATATCGAAAATAACTTGCGGGCTACGGGTCTGGGCGAATTCGGGGTCGGTGAAATCGGCGATAGGAACCGGCGCTTCCGCAGCCATTGGGCCATCGCCATGCCCGCCAGGCCCATGACACTGCACGCAGCGCTGGCTGAAAATAGACTCTCCCCGATATGCAGCGCCCTGCGGGCCATCCCCCTGAGCTGCCGCCGGGGAAGCGGGTAAGCCCGCCCAGATCACGATTCCCAGAACAATGGCGAATCCCCAAAGGCATGATTTTAGCGAGAGTTTCGTTTGGTGTTGGCGTCGTTGCATAATGTCAGACAAGTTACGGTCGCCTCAGAGCGAGGCGACCGCTGAGCAAATCGATATGATTGAGGGCGACCGGAAAATGTCACTCCGGCCTGAACGTTTAGCTATCGCTGAGAGCCTCGAATTGCGTTACTTCCGGCGCTTCTTCGTAGCGAGACGGGCACTTAAGAAGCAAGGTATCTGCGCGGAAAACGCCATCCGAGGAAAGCTCGCCTTCGACGATTGCTTCCGTTGCTCGACCGAAATTGCTGGGCCGGCTGCCGTGGAAGCTAACGGTCATGTTGTCGCCTGTTTCGTCGGTGAGGTCGAAGGAGAGCAGCAGGTTGACCGCATCCCAGTTTTCGCTGTTATGAACGACAGCGCCGGAAACCCGGATTTTCTTGCCCATGAGTGCGGCTGCATCGTCGTTTACTTCGGCTACCGTCATGTAATAGGCGCCCGTGCTCTGGATGCTGGTGAATACCAGATACAGGATGGCCGCGACAATGAGAACGCCGCCAACGATGAACTTGATCTTCTTATTGGGGTTTTTGGCCGCAATCTGCGGGCTGGCAGCAATGCTATCCGCCATGTGTAGTACTTCCTTGAGAGGGTGTGAAGAGGTAGTCTCAGTATAGCATAGGGGCAATGTGGCGACATGATTTGGATCACTTCGCACATTACAAATTCCTGAATTTGAGCTTAATAACTGATGAGATTTCGGCTGCGATCATCACTTTCACCATAAGACGAGAGGACGATAGTTGATGAAACAAATGCGTCCTATCGTCAATTTTCGTCGATTCATCTATCGCACTGCCCTGCCATGCCACCAATGCCAGAAGGCATGCTGCATGCCCGGAGCAATCAGGAAATCCTGCTCGATCATCCGTTTCGCTTCCTCAGGCCGGCAGAGATAGAGGCCCGCAACCTCGCCATCGGCAAAACGAACCTGGGCCAGACCGTGCTCTGTCAAAACCCCCGCGTAAGTCTGGTTGACCTGGCGATTGCGGATAGGCGGCGCGCCATCGCCGACAGCATACCGTTCGTAACAATCCCCAACAGCCTGCAAGACCCCGCCCGCTAGCCACTCGCCTGTGCCGTCAGCGGGCAACCCGACTTCCTCCTCGATTTCATTGAATGCACCTTCCAGCCATCCTTGCCCGGCCTTGACGTGACCCCCGACCGTCGTGTCGAACAGAGAGGGCCATTCCGCTTTGTCATGCGCCCGCATTTGCAAGGCCAGGAATCCCTGCGGCGTCGTCAAAAAAATGTGGACGACACGATGGCGCAGTCCGGTAAGGTGGCAAAACCAGCGCGGCGCCCACCATCCCAGGACTTCACCGGCGGCATCGACGATATCGAGTTGTTCTTCTTTGGCGGTTGGCGCATAGCCTAAGCGTTTCCGCCAGATCGCCAACTCGGCTGCGGCAAATTGCGGTGAAACGTGGTCGCCGCCCTGCCAGTCGGCATCGAGGCCGGCCAGGGTTTCGAGCCAGGGGCGGGGAAAGATGGATAGGTCGGGTGAAGTCATGGCGTCAGGCGGATAATCGTAAATGGCTTTGCGGCGGTGAATAATACATCAATTGGCCGGGATTCGTCGCATCCGTTCGGATGAATTGTCTATCGACCGGTTGAGTGTGACTCCGCCGGAATGCGGTATACTTTGCGCGAACGAAAGCGTAACAGCATCCGAATACTTGATTCCACATTTTCAGGAGTGGTCAACATGATTCTGGCAGGCGATATTGGCGGCACCAAAACCGCTATGGCAATCTATGAACGGACCGATGTTGGACTGAGCGTGCGTGCGGAGGAAGAATACGTCAGCGCTGAGTTTGGCAGTCTCACGGCAATCGTCGAGGATTTCCTGGCGAAATATCCGATGCCTATCGAATCGGCCGGTTTTGGGGTGGCTGGCCCCGTCGTCGATGGTCATGCGCACATCACAAATCTGCCCTGGATCATTACGAGCGCCCGGCTGGCGGAAGCAGTCGGCGTCGAACGTGTGTTGCTTATCAACGACCTGCAATCGGTGGCCTATGCGGTGCCGCATCTGGCGAAAGCGGATCTGCATACACTGCATCGTGGCGAGCCTGTGTTGGGCGGCCCGATCGCCGTGCTGGCCCCGGGCACCGGGTTGGGCGAGGCCTATCTCACGTGGGATGGCGCTCGCTATCACGCGTTCGCCTGCGAGGGCGGCCACGCCGACTTCGGCCCGACCGACGCCATGGAGATCGAGCTGCTGCGATATTATATTCTACGCATGGATCACGTCAGCTACGAGCGATTTTGTTCCGGTTCCGGCCTGCCCAACATCTACAATTTCCTGCGCGACAATGGCTATGCCAAGGAGCCTGACTGGTTGGGAAAGAAGTTGTTGGAAGTCTCGGACCCGACGCCGATTATTGTGCAGGCGGCCTTGGATCCGGCCACGTATTGTGAATTGTGCTCGATGACACTGGCTATGTTCGTCTCCATTCTGGGGGCCGAGGCGGGCAATCACGCCCTCAAGATCGGGGCGACCGGCGGCGTCTATCTGGGCGGCGGCATCCCGCCCCGCATCCTGTCCTGGCTTGAGCATCAGCGATTTATGCAGGCTTTTCTGCAAAAAGGCCGAATGAGCAATTACCTCATCCGCATGCCGGTTCATGTCATCCTGAATCCGCGCACCGGTCTCTTGGGCGCTGCATATTACGCCCTGGACGCCTGGGTGCAAGGTAGATGATAGGGAATTGACGATGGACGATGGCGAATTCACCGGCAACTTTGTGTTCCATCGTCAATCGTCGGCGATACGACAACGACTTTCAATGTAGCTTCAGAATGGGTAGTCTCCCTGTACAGTGTTGTTATTCGTTTTTGCCACGAATGGCACGAATTCACACGAATAAAAGACTTCAATTCGTGCCAATTGGTGAAATTTGTGGCTGATTTTCTAATCGGAAATAGATAC
>JAGFJG010000149.1 GCA_024102915.1 Caldilineales bacterium | reverse complement strand
TATCCGGCGAGGATGGCGTTGCCCACCGGCGCCAGGTCTTCTCGATCCAACAATTCGTAAGGCACGCCCAAAACGTCAGCCTTGATCTGGTTCCACAGCGCGCTCTTTGAACCGCCGCCGTATGCTGTGACCGCTTCCACCTTCAGGTTGGGATTGGCAGCCCTGAATGCGCGTAATTGCAGGAATTGTTCATAGGCGATCCCTTCCAGGACCGAGCGATAGAAGTGCGCCCGTTTGTGCGTCCAGCTAAATCCGAGCCAACCCCCTTTGAGGGTAGTGTTGCTGGGACAAGCGCGACCGCCCAGGTGGGGAAGGAAGAACAATTTATCCGAACCGGGGACGATGGCTTTAGCCGCCTCGTCGAGCACCGAATAGACCGATGCGCCGTCGCCACGCTGTTCAGCCTCGGCCAAATCCGCATGCCCGAACGTCTCCTGGAACCAGTGATGACTGAGGCCGCCGCCGATGATGTATGAGGTGGGATTCCACAGGCCGGGAATGACCGACGGCATGATCTCGAACATATGATTTTCCATGTCCGGCGAAAAGCGGTCGGTGCAGACGGCCAACACGGGATACGTCCCGGCGTTCGAGGCCATGCGATTCGCCCGGATGATGCCGGCGCCGATATACCCTGCCGACTGGTCGGCGGCCCCGGCCACAATGCGTGTCCCCTGCTTTAGGCCTGTGGCCCTGGCTGCCTCTTCGCTCACGCCGCCGATAATGTCCGAAGATTGCACGATGCGAGGCAGCTTGTCCATCGGCAAATCCAGCAACCCGCACAATTCCTCCGACCAGACGTAGTTCTGCGAATCGCTCAGCCCGGTCGCCCAAAGATACGTGGGGTCGATGCATATCTCGTCGAGTGACAAATCAGCCAACTTGCCCAGCACATAACCGCTGATGGTGACGAATTTAGCGGTGCGAGCATAGATGTCAGGGAATTCTTTGCGAATCCACAACATCTTGGGGGCTACGGTCGGCTGGCCGGAACCAGTCAGACGACGGATGGGGTCATGGAAACGTTCGAGCATCCGTTCCAGGTAGGGATTGAAACGGAGGTCGAGCGTGGAGGTGTACGGCATCAGCGCTTCCCCGTCGGCATCGATCGGCATTGCCCCGCTGATCATACCATCCAGGCACACGGCGATGACATCCCCGGCGGCGACTCCGGATTTCTGCAACAATTCGGCAACCGATGCATACACCGCTTTCAACAAAGTCGGGCCATCGTATTCGGCCACACCGACGCGAGGTTGCGCCGGATGCGTATCGCGCGATGCGTCGGCAAGCACCTGGCCTTCCGTATCGATTATGGAGGATTTTGTAAAGCTGGAACCGATGTCGATGCCGATGAAATATTGTCGAGTCATTGCATTTCTCCCACATGATCTATCATGAACGCAAAAATCATTGCCAGTGTTTGTGTATCTCCACTATCTTCGCCTGAGCTTTCGATAAAGCTGATTTGGCGTCAAGCCGGCCTGAAATGGCCTCGGCGATGGCCTCTCCAAATGCGTCTCCCACAGGCAGCCAGGCGTCTTCGATCGTACGTTCGTTGCGGGCGAAGGCGCGCGTGGTGATCACGGCATCCACCAGATCGGCGGGGTAAACCTGTTTGGCGCGTGGGTCAGTGAGAGCGGAAAGCCGGGCCTGTTCCAGATGTCCGCTCGTGAGATCGATAGCGGCTGGCTCCGGGCTGGCTGCCCAGCGGATGAACTGCCAGGCCGCCTCAGGGTGGCGCGAGGCGGCAGGGATGTTCCACGCCGGGGCGTACAAACCGGCATGCCGGTCGCCGCCTGGGCCGGCCGGGATAAGCGTTACTTTACTCAGCTCGGCTACCGGTGATTTCAGGTCATACCACTTGGCGATCTCGGAAGCCGCTTCGATGAACATGGCGGCCTCGCCCTGGAAATATCTTTCCGAGCCGTTGTACCAGTCAATGCGCTCAGAGTCGGGCGGGGCTGATTGCTGGATGAGGTCGGCGTAGTAGCTCAGCGCCGCCACCATCTCCGGGCTGTCGAAGGCGGGATGACCTTCTTCATCGTACAAACGCGCTCCGAATGCCGGTGCGATCGACGAGCCTAGAATCCAGACATTCGCCCCTGCACCTGGTTTGCCGCGTGCAATCAATCCGTATGTGTCGGTCTCGCCGTCGGCGACGAGCGCCTTTCGCAATCCGATAGCCACATCGTACAACTCGGTAAGTGTACGGGGCGGCAAGAATCCATAACGGTCGAACAGGTCGGCACGATAGACCAGGATATTCGACATGTTCGAGTAGGGGATGCCGTACAGTTTGCTATCCACGGTGGCGCAATCGATGGCCGCCGGATTGAAGGGCGAAAGGTCGAAGCCATCGGCCTGCACCCAATTGTCCAGCGGCAACACAGCCCCCCTGCGGGCGTGCAGCGGCAACAGCATTTCGTCGGCGGCGACGACATCGAACTCACCCGCCCGGTCGGTGTACGAGGAGATAATCGCCTGCCAATAATCATTGAGCCACAGGTACTCGAACTCGACCTGAATACCTGTTGTCTCGGTGAACGTTTTGGCCGTTTTCCGCCAGTGGTGGAAGTTCGAGATGTCCTCATTGAGGACACGAATCGTGGGGCCAGTGCTCATCGTTCGAACTTACCGTCAACTTCCGTTTGTTTGCAGCCTGTCCATATCCAGGGGATACACGCCGTACTCACGAATCGTGTCCAGCATCGCCCGGTAGAGATTGGGCTTGACGCCAGAGTGCACCGAATTACTGGTCGAGCAGGCATAGCCGCCGCCCGGCCCGGCGATGCGAATGCAGTTCTTGGTAGCTTTGACCACTTCATCTTCTTTGCCGGTGACGAGCAAAAACGCACAGTCGACATTGCCCTTGATCGCCACCCTATCGCCCCAGCCTTCCTTCACGGTGGACAGATCCATCTTGGCTAATGGGTCAATCGGATCGATGCCGTCGATGCCCATGTCAACGAAGTCGTCGAGCACGGTCATGATGTTGCCGTCTGTATGCTTCCAATAATACATGCCGTGGTCGTGAATCGCTTCGACATAACGGCGAAAGTGCGGCCAGAAATGTTTGCGCAGCATTTCCGGCGAGATCATCGTGCGGCGATTGTCGGCAATGTCGTCGCCCGACATCACCACTTCGGCCCCCAGTTCGGCGGCGATGCCCACCAGGGCAATGCTCTGGTCGACGCACTTTGTGACGAGCGCCTCCACAAGCTCCGGGTCTTTGCGGCACAACACGAAGAGGTTGGCATAACCCAACAGGTCACGCGGGTTCGACCACACATCGCGCAGTTGGGCGAAGATGGCGCGCTTGCCCTTGAAACGCTCGATACGGCGTTTCATCGTCTCGAATCGGTGGGAGGCGTAGGGGTCGGGCGGCTCCCATTTTTCCAGGTCTTCCCAGCTTTGGATGGGAGCGAACTGGTCGACAGCCATGGCGTAAGCTTCGTGGCCTCTGGTGCGGGTCACGCCCCATTCATCCATCAGGTTGCCATCCGGCAAGGGTTCCTTCAGGTAGTCCGGCCCGCACATCACAGCGTCCAGATCGAGCAACTCGATGAAATCGTCGTAAGTCCCGCCGCCGGTCATATTCACAACCAGGTCAGGATCGATATCCCATTCGAAAGTGGGGATGCGGTCAGGCGTACCTCTTTGAATTACAGTAAGCACCCGTTCGGTGCTGGTCATTTCGCTTGGCATGATAGAGTGGTGTGGAGTAATGGAGTAGTGAGTGTTGAAGTGTTGGCTCTAGGATTGGCAAGATAGCCCTCGCCTGACGACTGGGACCTGACGCGCTTATTCCCCGCTGGTTGTGAGCGTCATTCCCTGGAGCAAGTAGCGACCTAGGAGGATGAAGATGAGGAGTGTGGGAATGGATGCCAGCAATGCCCCAGCGAGGACGGCAGGCGTGTTGTCGGCGGAATAACCTCCACGCATGCTGGCCAGCCCCGCCATGATCGGTCGTACCGTGGGTGATTTTGCCAGGGTGATGCCGAATAGCAGGTCGTTCCATATCCAGGTGAATTGAAACAGAAACAGGGCGGCCATAGGTGCGATGGACAACGGCATATACATACGCAGGTAGATGCCAAAGTTCGACAGTCCATCCATCTTCGCTGCCTCGATGATCTCTTCTGAGATCGTTGTGAAATGGTTTCTCAGAACGAAGAGACAGAACGGTATGGCAATAGCTGTATAAAACAGCAACATGCCGGTCTGTGTATCATAAAGGTGCGTCTTCTGATAGAAGTAAAATAGTGGTAGCAAGTACATCTGAAATGGAAAAATCGTACCGGCATAGATTAACAGGAACCAGAAAAACGCATTCCAGATTTTGAGTTGCACCAGCGAGTATGCGGCTAGTGATGAAAGAAGTATTGCCATCGCTGCTCCCACGCCTGCATATGTTAGACTGCGCGTGAAGCTCGATCCGAGTTTCCCCGTCTTCCAGGCAAACTGAATGTTCTCCCAGAGGGCAATTTTAGTGGGCAATTCCCACCGCATCGTCCGACCATATTCTTCGGTGCTTTTCATGGAGGTCATAACCGTGATGCCCAGTGGCGTCAACCACACAATGACCAGGAGGGTCAAAGATATGAGCAGGATAATTCGGGTGAGTTTTTTACGATTTGCCATCACTCACTCCTCCCGCTTGAATATTGAGCGCAAGTATAAGACCGAGAACACGATGACAATCAGAGATAGGATATTGGCGATGGCGGCGCCGTAGCCCAGCTTGAACGAGACAAATGACTCTCGATACATGGTAATGGCCAGGGTTTCAGACGAACGATAGGGCCCTCCCTGCGTCATCACCCAAATCAGGTCGAAGACCTTGAATCCATTGACCACCGCAATCGTGACGACGACGACCGTAATAGGTCGCAGTAAAGGGAACACCACTTTCCAAAAAGCCTGCCAGCCATTCGCTCCATCGATTTTCGCCGCTTCCACTGGCTCCGTTGGAATCGTCTGTAACCCCACCAGGAATAAAATCATGTTGGTTCCAGTGGAAAGCCATGTATAGGCGATGATCATGGCGATGTTGTGCCAGGGCGGCGTGATCATCCAGGAGATCGCAAGTGAATCAAGCCCCAGTACATGTAACAATTGGTTGATGATGCCGACGGGTGACAATAAGAACATCCAGATGACTGCTGCGCTGGTGGCGGCAATCGCATAAGGCAGATAGAACACGGACTTGAAGAAGCCCTGGAGGGGAATACGATTGACCAATACGGCCAGCAAAAGGCCCAGCGCCACCGGCAGAAAAAGCGTGGCGACCACCCACATCACTGAGTTCAAGAAGGAAGTACGGAAAATGGATGCCTGGAAAACCTGGATGTAATTCTTGAAGCCGATAAACTCCGGCGGCGTCAGTCCATCCCAATCAGTCAGGCTAATATAGAATGTATAAACAGCCGGATATAACAGAAAGATGCCGACGATAACCAGGGCAGGCGCCAGATAGAGATAGGCTTCCACCCGCTCCCAGGTTTTATGCCACGTTGATGGTGTTGGCTGCGGTTTGGCAACCATAACTTCGGTACTCAATATCCTCGTCCTTTTGGTGGAACGTCAGCAAAATTCGGTCTTGGCAACCGAATTCTGCTGACGTCGGTTTGTGAGCGGAGGAGGTGAGTCGCACCTCGCAGGTGCGACTCACCGGGATGACTTACTCGCCGCGTGCGGCCCACACTTCGTCAGCCTTTGTCTGAATATTCTGCAGGACTTCGTCCATCGTGTCGGGGTTGGTCATGAAGCGACCAAGCTCGTCCACGGCAAACTCGACGATGTCTGGCGGGGTCGCTTCCCAATAGCGCTGTACGAATTCGGCGTTGTTGTCAGCGATCCATTGCTGAATCCCGGCGCCAACCACGTTCGCAGGCTCGGCATTGGCATCACCCGATGTGAAGCCATTCAGCTCGCTCCACTTGTTCGGAGGGCCAACTGACATCCACCAACCAGCGACTTTGATAGCATTTTCCTTGTTGGGACTTTTCTCGCCAACCAACAGCGGCCCGGCTTCGAAGAACAGAGCGGCCGGGAGCTCAGAGTTCTGGTTCGGCATGATGAAGGCA
>JAGFJG010000147.1 GCA_024102915.1 Caldilineales bacterium | reverse complement strand
ACTCGCGTTCTTCGGCTGTTAAGGTGACTCGGTATAGTTTCGCAGGCATTGCTTCCTCCAAGTTGGTTTTCCAGGAAGTATGTTCTGTTTAACCATATTCGCCAATATTTCTCTGTCAGACTACTAGCCTTAATCCCACTTTGAACTTAATCAAATATTCACAAGGAGATGTGCAATGAACGACTATAACCTCTCAATAGTAACAAGCCGCATTGTAAACGTCGATATAGAGCGAGCTTGGGCAGCATGGACTGAGCCAGAGCAAGTGGCGCAGTGGTGGGGACCAGCAGGATTTACTAACACTGTCCAAGAAATGGATGTTCGACCTGGTGGTCGTTGGATAATCTTGATGCATGGACCAGATGGCAATGACTACCCAAACTCCAGTACCTATGGCGAGGTCACTAGACTTAAGAAACTTGTGATTTTGCACGCCGAAAGCAAAGAGTTCGGTTTTGCCGCTTGGCGTGCTGAAGTCACATTTGAAGAGATTGATGGAAAAACCAAGACTACTATGGCGGGTATCTTCCCCTCAGTCGAAGAGAAGACCAAACATGTCGAAGAATTCCATGCTATTGAGGGGGCGGAAGAAAGCATGACTCGCATGACAGAATTCCTGAAAAGCACGACCGAGCAACTTGGTGGCGAAGCCTGATCAAAGGTAAAAGAACTGGGCAATGAGTTGGTCCTTTTACTTTGGTGTGGGAGCAGTATCGCCAAGTGAAAAACCGCCCGACACAGCGTGCAGCTGACGGTGGGTACGCGGCGCGTTTTCAAGCATCTTTCTGGCTTCGAGGCTTTCCTGCACCCAAACAGAATCCACGCCCGCCCTCCGTCCGCCGCTAACGCAAACCGTTAGCCTGTTCACTATCGATTGTAGGAACCAGATGGCTTGCTATAAAATATTGGGAGGACACAGAAATGGCTAGGCAACAGGATAGTAAGCAACATCTTGACAATGAGTTGGGTTTGATGCGTCAGCAAGTTGAGCAACTTGAACAAGAACTTCAAACCCAGAAAAAGATCGCTTTTGCGGCGGGGATATTTCAGGGCGATGTCACGGTCCGCACCTTGCTTGAGGCGCTTGCTGAGGGTGTAATAGTCTGTGATCAGGGTGGGACGATTGTGTTGATCAACAGGCGAGCGGAGGAATTGTTCGGCTATCAGTTGGACGAAGTAGTGGGACATTCGTTGAATATCTATCTGCCTGAGCGTTTCTTTACGACCCACACCAAACATATAGAGGGCTTTTTCAAGGATCTTCACGTGCGCCCCATGGGACAGGGTCTAGATTTGACCGGCAAGCGCAAAGATGGGTCAGAAATCCCCATCGAAGTGAGCTTGAGTTTTTTGCACACGGAGGCAGGCATATTGGGGTTAGCCTTCGTGACAGACATCACGGCGCGCAAACAAGCGGAGTGGGCCTTGAGGCTAAGAAACGAAGAGCTTGATGCCTTTGCCCGGACGGTAGCCCACGACCTGAAAACTTCGTTGGCCGCGCTCATCGGCTATAGCGAGGTCCTGGCCGATACGCATATGTCGTTATCAGAATCGGAGCAAGATGAATACATTATGGCCCTGGCCATGAATGGTCGGCGGATGAGCAACATCATTGACGAACTGTTGGTTTTTTCCAGCATTCGAAGGGAAGACATAGCCCAGTATCCCTTGCGGATGGATATCATCGTTGACAACACAATTCAGCGTCTAAACTATATGATGAAAGAGTACGGTGCTAGAGTAACTGTGCCAGACAGTTATCAAATGGCGATGGGGTATGCCCCTTGGGTTGAGGAGGTTTGGTACAATTATCTTGCAAATGCTATTAAGTACGGGGGCAGTCCGCCAATAATAGAAATCGGGAGTGAGGTAAGAGAAAATTACGTCAAGTTTTGGGTTAAAGATAATGGACAAGGTTTGACCAAAAATGAGCAACGGAGGTTATTTGAGCCGTTTACTCAATTGAAACCCCAAAAATTCGAGGGTCATGGTCTAGGACTATCAATTGTAAAAAAGATTGTGGAGAAACTAAATGGACGAGTGGAGGTTGAAAGTGAAGTTGGCAAAGGCAGCACATTTAGTTTTTATCTGACTCGAGATTACCCTCAAACCAGTACATCTGGTGCGAATTAATCGCTCGTTCATGCCGGAATGGCTGATCGAGGCTTTGTTTGAAGGTGGCTCGAGTCGCAATCAATCCGGCGATTATTGATCTCTTCGCTAGCCCCCCATCGCCACAACTCAGGCGTTGGGCGGAAGAAATTTTCTGTTTATCACTCGGGTATCAAGACAAGCCCCAAGGCTCCCGCCCCTCCGCCTATCGTTGAACCACACCTTTGGGCGGCTCGACCGCTCATCTCAATCCACCCAAAACAGGGAGTGCCGAAATGAAATCCAAGACGGTCGTATTCATACATGGAATGTACATGAACTCATTGTGTTGGGAACAGTGGGTTACTCGCTTTAAGGAAGGCGGTTACAAGTGCCTTGCGCCAGATTGGCCTGGCAGAGATCAGCCCATTGATGTCCTTCGCAAGAACCATCCTGATCCACAACTGGGCCAACTTACGTTGAGCCGGGTTGTGGATCACTTAGCGGACATTATCAAGATGCTGGACGAAAAGCCAATTCTCATTGGTCACTCGATGGGCGGGCTATCCGTGCAATTGTTGCTTCAACAAGACCTAGCCGCCGCAGGCATTGCGCTTGATTCCGCCCCACCGATGGGTGTATTTACCACCAGGTGGTCATATCTCAAATCCAATTGGCCGCATATTACTCCATTCGTCCCTCAAAGCAGCCCCATCGAAATGACGTTTGAACGCTTCCAATACACTTTCGTGAACGGATTGCCTTTGGCGGAACAACAAGCGGCTTACGAACGATACGTCGTACCCGAATCTCGTCGAATCCCCCGCGAGTCACTGACGGCTAGAATCGACTTCAAGAAACCGCATCCGCCGTTGTTGCTGATTGCTGGCTCAACGGATAACATTATCCCTGTTCCGCTTAACAAGTCCAATTATGCTAAATACAAGTCGCCAACTTCAATCACCGACTTCAAAGAGTTTGCTGGACGAACTCACTTCATCATTGGACAGAAGGGCTGGGAAGAAGTGGCAGATTACACCCTTGAATGGTTGAAGGCAAAGGGTGTGTAATGACCTCAACGCGCTTTCTTACGAGAAATCAATAGACGCCCACCGTTGGCATGAGCCCCGCTTGCGACAAGCGGAGCGAGGAACAAGCGGCTTATGTTCGCCGTTGTACCGGAAGCTTCTACGCCCGAACATTTTTCGCCCTCAGGCTTTTGTCCACCTCGTCTCCTGTCCGCTGCTAACGCAAACCGTTAGTCCTCATCAGGCATGCAACCTTCTATCCGAGGAAAAATCATGAAAGTCCAATATCTCGAAATCGTGACCAGAGACGTAGATGCAGTATGCGCCGCGTACGCCGCGGCATTGAACCTGCAATTCGGTGAGCCGGATGCTGGGCTGGGCGGGGCGCGCACCGCATTGTTGGCGGATGGCGGGCGCGTAGGAGTCCGGGCGCCGCTGCGCCAGACGGAAGAGCCGGTGGTGCGGCCTTACTGGCTTGTACCCGATATCGAGGCAGCCCTTGCCGCAGCGGCTCAAGCGGGCGGCGAGATCGCCCATCCGCCAATGGAGATCCCAGGGCATGGTACATTCGCCATTTATCTTCAAGGCGGCAATGATCACGGTCTTTGGCAGTTGTAGTCGGGCTTTAATTGCGGAGCGGCGACCCGACATTTTAGTCGGACCGGCACCGCTGCGTAAGCAGATAAAGCGACACATTGGTTCGCCCTAACCTGAAGGCACAACGAGAACAGTGGCTTTTACTCGACGATGAACGACAGACGATAGACGATTGAACTCGTTTTGTTAGGGCATCCGCCATCGTCAACGGTTGGTCAAAAGTAGCGGTCTCAAACTGACGCCAGTTTAGATTTGGAGCGATTTCACTCTTGCCACAAGGAAATGGGTAGAGTCATCCTCAACCTCTCAAATCGCAACGCCTGGCGCGCCTGGCTGGATTCTCATGCGGCCCGCGAGCCTGAGGCCTGGCTTGTCATCCGCAAGAAGCATGCCACGCAGCCTGGGCTCTCGTTGGATGACGCCGTCGAGGAGGCGCTCTGTTTTGGCTGGATCGACAGCACATTGAACACTCTGGACGACCAGTCCTACCTGCTCAGGTTCTCGCCACGCAAGCCCAACAGCGTGTGGTCGATGTCCAACATCCACAGGGTCGGGAGACTGCAAAAGCTTGATCTCATGACCGAGGCGGGGCTGGTGGCGGTGCGGGCAGCGCAAGAGAACGGTCAATGGCAGGCCGCAATCGACCGGGAAAACGCCGCCGAAATCCCTGCCGATCTTGAGGCGGCTCTTGGAGAAATTACGGGAGCACTGGCGGCCTTTGGCAATCTGTCGGTTTCCAGGAGGAAACAACTCGTCTATTGGCTGCAAAGCGCCAGGCGCGAGGAGACCAGGCAGAAGCGAATTGCCGAGATCGTCAGCATGGCGATAGACGGCCAATAACATCGCTCATCTGGATGCGCTGATCATGAATCTTTCGCACGAACCGCTCGCTTACAACATGTACGGCCTTGCCGCTCTGACCACCGGTGCGAACTACGGCATCGCAGCGGCGGCGGCAATGGCCGTGGCTGGCTGTGGGGCCGCAGTTTTGCTGGCGTAGAGGATTTCTGTGGATGCAGTGCTCAAGGCCATTCGTGAAGTGAGCGGGCTGGCCGCCGCCATCGGCGTCTTTGCCTGGTGGGAATTCGCCGACCAGACATACTGACAACTTTCCGAAGCAGGAACTGACGACCCAATGAGCCCAATCCGCATGTCAAAAATCGAAGATGCGATGCGCACCGTCCTGGCGTTCAACGAGGCATTCAACCGCCATGACGTGTCGGGCATGATGGCGCTGATGAGCGAGGATTGCATCTTCGAGAGCCCAGAACCCGCGCCCGATGGAACCCGCTATGCCGGCAAGGATACCGTGACGCAATACTGGCTGGATTTCTTTCAGGCATCGCCCGCGGCCCACATCACCATCGAGGAGATTTTCGGCCTGGGCTTGCGCTGCGTCATGCGCTGGCGATACGAATGGATCGATGAAGCCGGGCACGAAGGGCATGTGCGCGGTGTGGATGTTTTTAAGATGAAGGGCGGGCTGATTTGCGAGAAGCTGTCTTATGTGAAGGGCTAGGCAGTCTCGACGACGATTGACGATTGTCGATGGAGGGGGGAAAATGCTAGCTTCCCACTCAATGGAGGACATCATGGACGCACCCAGGCATCTGACCAGAACCGAACTGGAGGCCGGCCTCGACCACATCCGCCAATCACCTCGCGATGACGGAGCGCTCATGCTGATCGTGCGCAGGCCCGCCATCGATGCGCGGGAGATATTGACTGCCGGCCAGCTTGATACCGAGGTCGGGCTGATTGGGGATAACTGGAATAGCCGGGGCAGCACTCGCACGCCGGATGGTTCTGCCCATCCCCATATGCAACTGAACATCATGAACGCCCGCTCTGTCGCCCTCATCGCTCAGGAGCCCGACCGCTGGCCGTTGGCCGGAGATCAACTCTATCTCGACCTGGATTTGAGCTACGAAAACCTGCCGCCCGGCACGCAACTCGCCGTCGGTTCCGCCATCGTCGAGGTTAGCGAAATCCCGCATCGGGGTTGCCAAAAATTCGTCGCACGCTTTGGCATCGACGCCATGAAATTCGTGAATTCGGACGTTGGTGTGGAATTGAATCTGCGCGGGATCAACGCCCGGGTGGTGCAGTCGGGCGAAATCCGTGTGGGTGATACCGTGCGGAAGCTTTCGTGAGTCGAATCTCGTTACCATGTCGACCCACATCTCCCTCTTACGCGGCATCAACGTCAGCGGCCAGAAGAAAATACTCATGGCCGACCTGCGCGCGCTCTACAAATCGCTGGGGCTCGCCAACGTCGAGAGCTATGTGCAAAGCGGCAACGTGCTTTTCGACAGCGACGAAGATGCAGCCACATTAAAGCAGCGCATCGAGGCGGGAATCGAGCGAGTCTATGATTATCACGTCGATGTTGTGCTGCGCACGCCCGCCGATTTTGCCCGCGTTCTGGCGAACAATCCGTATCTCGTGACCAGGAATGTGGACACGAAGCAAACCTATGTCATCTTCCTGGCGCAGTCGCCTGACCCTGACCTGGCGGAGGCGCTGGCCGTGGCCGATGGTTCCGACGATGAATTCACGAATGCCGGTGAGGAAATTTATCTGTATTTGCCGGGAGGCGCCGGTCGTACCAAACTCACTAACAACTTTTTCGAGCGCAAGCTAAAGCTGTCAGCGACCACCCGAAACTGGCGGACGGTGGAGGCGCTTTATGAGATGGCGCGGGCGAGGTCGCACGCGGGATCAAGCTGACGGCAGGTGGAGAGCGTTACTTCTGTTTAACCGTTGACGATAGACGATGGACGATGGCGTAACCTGTTCTATCGTCTGCCCTCCATCGTCGAATTAGATTAAAGCCCAAACCCTCTGACCGCATTGGCCCGAACCCGCTCGGTACAAAACGGATTGCTGCGTCGTTCCCGACCGACCGTGGTGAAGGGGCCATGGCCGGGATAGAGTTCATAGTCATTTGGCAGGGATAGAATCTGGGTGTGGATGCCTTCAATTAGAGCGGGGAAATCGCAGCCGGGGAAGTCGGTGCGGCCAATCGCTCCCGCAAACACTGTATCCCCAACCCAGGCGCGCCGTCCGGCGTGGTCGATGTAAATGATTGATCCGGGCGAATGGCCGGGCACATGCCGGATTTCGAGACTAGTCTCGCCCAAACGCAAGACATCGCCCTGAGACAGATAGCTATCGACCGCCGGAGCTGGCCCCCAATCGATGCCCAGCCAGGCGGCAGCGGCGTCGCCCGCCCAACCCAGCACCGGCATTTCATCTTCGTGCAGGTGGAATGTCGCCCCGGTCGCAGCCTGCACGTCGGGCACGGCCAGCACGTGATCGAAATGGGCGTGCGTGTTGGTGATGCGCGTGACGTTCGCCCCGGTCTGTTCGATCAGGCGCAGGATTTTGTCGGCATCGTCGCCGGGGTCGATCAAAAACGCTTCGTTGGATTCAGGATCGTGCAACAGGAAGCAATTGACCTTCAACATGCCGACGACGAGGTGGTGTACATTCATGGATTGGGTCACTCAGAGTTCGGGATCACGCCCAACTGGTCGAGATAGTCAGCCAGCGCCTTTCCGACGACGGCATGGCCTTCGGCGGTCCAATGTCCATCGACTTTAAAATGCAGCATATGTCCGGCCTGCTCGGACGCATCGCGAAAGGCCGGGCGCAGGTCGAGGGCGGGGATGCCGAGTTTTTCCAGCATGGGCAAGAGCAGGTCGTGCGCTTCCGCCTTCGACCAATCCTGACCACGCATGGGCGGGTATTGCGCTTCCACAAAATCCCAATAATCGGGATAAACTTCTTCCGGGGAATTGGCTAAAACCGTCACCAGATCAGCGCCCATGCTGCCCGTCTCCGCCTGGATGGCGGCGAAAATGGCCTCACTGATCTCGAATGCCGCCTGCCATTCCTCGTCGTGATTGGTGCGATAGATGTTGTACGCCATCGGCACGTAGTTCGATCCCTGGGCGGTCAGCCGGGTCTCTTTGCCGGGTTCCAACAACCCCAGGCGAGCCAACGAAGCGGCGAAGGGTGGGTTGGCCAGCCGGAGGCGAGGGTCGATCCAGCGATAAAGATAGGAATGCTGTTTGAGCAATCCGCCCAAAGCAGTCAGCGGCCCCGGCGGCGGGTCTTCGGGCACGACGACCGCTTCGTCATGCTCTACCGGCGGCGCTTGGTCCGGGTCGAACGGATAAAGCTGCGGCACTAGCTCGCCATCGACCAGCGTGAAATAGGGCTTGAGATTGGCCCCGTTGTTGGCCGATTCCAGCGGCTGATAATTGTTCATGAAATCGTTGCGCGGATAGATGGACAGCACCACCAGATCGGGATCGTACTTGCGGCCTTCCTCGCGCAGCCAGAAAAGCTCCTGATCGTTTCCCCAACCGCCGGTTCCGGCATTGATCACTTCAACCTGCAATCCACGCTCGCGCAGGATATCGCCCAACTGTTGCCCGAATGTCTCCTCTAACTCCACCTGCGTGGCTTCCACAAAGGAATCGCCCAGCACTAAGATGCGATACACGCCCTCCGGTTTTTCGTAGCCGATGTCGAGCGGGCTGCGCAGACCCAGGTCATTGACTTTCACCCACACGTCGTATTCGTACATCTCGTTGTACGACCGCCCCTCAGCGCCGGGGATCAGCGACCAGCCGGTGATGGGATCGGGCACTTTCCAAAACCAGCCCATCGCCTCGGCGGGATGGACGGGCACAGCCGCGCGAAAGCAGATTTCGATGGCGAACAACGAGACGACGATGCTGACAAAAGTAATCGCCAGGATTTTGGCGATCTGGCGGCCAGGGCTGGGCTTGGGTTTGGCATCCATAAGGGCAGGATTATAGGCGATCTGACGCTCCATGCGGGAATCGGCCTACTCGACCTTGAGCGGCGGCAGGGTGATGGCATCGCCGACGATGGCGCCATCGGGGGCGACAATGGCGATGCTGAGCTGGTGTTCGCCGGGGCTGAGATCGGCAGGCAGGGCGGCGCTATGTTCGCCCCGCCAGGGCAGGCCGGGCAACCAGCGTGAAGTCGGATAGGCTGGCCCCGCCAGCGGAAATCGTCCCAATCGTCGGTTGTCAATAAGCAGATCGAATTGATAGTCGGCGTCGAGTTCCTGGTCGATCTGCCAGAATGTGGTCAGGTGCAGTTGGTCTCCGGCGTGAATGGGCGTCTCCGGCGCGTGCCCGAAACCCTGCTTGAAGCGATCGTGCCCCAGGAAGGTGATCGGCCCGCGCTGAGCAGGGTCGGGAAGACGGATTGGCAGCACGGCAGTCGGGGGCGCTGCCACGGGCGGGATCACGACGATCCGGCCAACGGTCAGGGCGTCGCTGATGCCTCCCGATGTGGCGATGGGCAGGCGAACCCCGCTTTCGGCGTCGTACACGGCCAGGATCAGGGGATAGACGCCGGGCGGTGTGGCCAGGGGGATGGGCAGGCCGTAGGGGTCGTCGATGGTCTCGTCAGGCTGCCAGGTCGAGGTCGGCCTGGCTCCGCCCACTGGCTCGCTATCAATCTGAGCGACGATCTGGTTGGCAGGGTCGAGCAATTGTAGTGTGATTTTGTAATTGTTGGATAGCGGCGTTGTCGCGCTCCAGCGCAGCAGCGCCCTGGCGATGTCGCCCGGTTGCAGCGGATCGGAACTGATGCCGCTGGCTTCGAGCAGGATGGAATCGCCAAAACGGAGCGGGTCGGGGAAGGTCGCCGGTTCGGGCGAATCTTGGGCGCTGTACGACGAGAATTTCAGATTGCCCGCCCACGTATCCCAGGCTTTGAACGCCGTCTCGGCCAGATGCGTGGCGACGATGTTCTCCGGGTCGGATTGCTCGGTCGCCCAATAAATCACATAGATGTGATCGGCGCTGGCATTGATCTGGTCGAGCTCGGCCTTGGTGGCGGCGGGGTCGGGCGGACGGGATGAAGGCAGCGTGTAGAGTTGCGCCGGGCCGTGGTCATACTGGTTGAATGCGTCGATCTGGCCGGGCGCATTGAGGATGACGGCGTCGTGCGGCCCGGCGATGGCCTTGAGATAGGCGGCGATGCTGCGGTAATCGTCACGGGCGACGGTCGGGTCGTGGTAATAGTGATTGAGGCTGGGGATGGCGCTCAGCGCCAATAGCCCTGTGATGACGATCATGATGACCGCCGAGATGCGGTTGCGGCCAATTCCGCTGTCGCCGGGGACGGGTCGGGCGATTGCCAGCGCCAGGGCGACGACGCCCATTGCCAGCAAGAGCACATAGGGGGCGACGATAATGACCAGGAATTTCGAGAAAGTCGGAGTAAATATCCCGAAAATTAGCATGGCGGCCAGCGGCATGATCAGCCAGACCAAGGGCAACCATCGCCCCAACCAGTTCGTGATCGAGAGTTTCTGCAACGGCAGCAAGGCCAAGACGACCAGCGCCAACTCAAACCCAACCAGAAGCGGGGAAAGCTGGCAGGGCGTTGGGCCGCAATTCAACAGGCGCAGCGTTTCGAGCATTCCGGCGACCGAGCCGAGACTGGCAACCGCATTCGGCCACGTCGTGAGCTGTCTCCATGCCGTCGGCAGCCAGGGGGCGAACAATAATATCGCCAGGGCTTGCAAGCCCAGCCAGGGCCAGAATCCGCTGTCGTGCAAGAGGGATGCCGACTGGTGTCGCTGCCGCCACAGCCAGAGCAGAAAGACAAGGTTGAGCGTGACCAGCAGAATGGGGAATGCGTAATGCGTGTACAGGCCCAATACGGCTGAAATGACATAGAGGATGCCGGCTGCTTTTCGTCGGTCAGGCGATTGTATCCACATCACCAGGGCATAGGCGGCGACGGCGGCGCACAGGGCCAGCAGCATATACATGCGCGCTTCCTGGCTGTAATAAATCAGGAATGGGTTGACCGCCGCTAACAACGCCGCTATCAATCCCGCCGACGCACGCGCCAGTTGTCGCCCCAAAACATACACGAACCACACGAGCAGGATTCCTGCCACGACCGAGAAACTGCGCGCCCCGATTTCGCCCAATCCGAACACCCCGCCCCAAAGCTTCAAGCCCAGGTAATACGCAGGCGGGTGGATATCGGCGGCGGCGGCGGACACGATCTGCATCAGCGAGCGCGTCGCCAGCACCACCGAATTCCCCTCATCCGCCCAGAAACTCTGGCTGCCGAGCCTATAAAATCGCAGTATGGCGGCCAGAATCAGGATCAGGATTAGCCACAGATTTGCACGCCTGAAGATGCGCGGCTGCTGTTGGCCTGAAACTGACGCGAGGTTATCCGGATTTGAGTTCATGGTGCGGTAGGACTGTAGCTTAATCCCCGGCGCTGACGTGGTCAAGAACCAAACGTTGTGCTAAACTCTGCCCAATTTGTGAAAGTCTCCAGCGAGGAGTGTTGCGGCGATGGCCAAGAAAAACCTGTCAAACGTGGATGCAGCCTGGCTCCATATGGAGGACCCCACCAACTTGATGATGATCAACGGTTACTTCAAGTTCGATGGGCCGATGGACTATCAGCGCCTGCGCGACACTATTGTGGAAAGGCTGCTGAGTTTCGACCGCTTCAAGCAGCGGGTGGCAGAGCCTCGGCGGCCGTTTGGGTCGCCTTATTGGGAGACTGACCCCACCTTCGATCTGGACGCCCACCTGCATCGCGTCGCCCTGCCTGCTCCCGGCGACGACGCTGTCCTGATCGAAATGGTGAATTACCTCGCCAGCACGCCGCTCGACTTCAGCAAGCCGCTATGGGAATTCCATCTGATCGAGAATTACGGCGACGGCTGCGTGCTGTTCTGCCGGCTGCATCATGCCATCGCCGACGGCATCGCCCTGATGTACGTCATGCTCTCGCTCTGTGATGAGGAGCCGGATGCGCCCTGGCAGGGCGTGGGCGGGCGCTCGCGGCGTCGGCGCGGTGCGGTCAGGCGCATGTTCAGCCCGGCCTTCGATGCCGTGAATACCTCGCGCATGGTGGCGGGCGCAGTCGTTGGCGAAGGCGTTGATTGGTTTTTCCATCCCGACCATATCAAAATGCGCGCTCGTCAGGCCACCGATTTTCTCGCTTCATTGGCGCGGCTCACTTTCCTCCCGCCCGACCCCAAGACATCATTCAAAGGGCGTTTGGGCGTCACCAAGCACGTGGCCTGGTCTCAGCCTCTGCCGCTTGAAGATATCAAGCTGATCAAGAACGCGCTCGGTGCTACCGTCAACGATGTGCTGATGACCATCGTCAGCGGCGCGCTGGGGCGCTATTTGTGGGAGCGAGGCGAGGATGTGACGGGGATCGACATCCGGGCGATGGTTCCGGTGAATCTGCGCCCACCGGAGAAGGCGTATCGATTGGGGAATCATTTTGGTCTGGTGGTGCTGGCGCTGCCGATGGGCATACCCGGACCGCTGGAGCGCCTGCTCGTGGTAAAAAAGCGTATGGACGAACTCAAGAATTCGCCTGAGGCAATTGTGGGATTTACCATCCTCAACCTCATGGGTCTGGCTCCCTCTCAGATCGAGACCTCCGGCGTCGAATTCTTCGCATCCAAAGCCACGCTTGTCCTCACCAACGTGCCGGGGCCAGAGAAGAAGCTATATTTTGCCGGTCGCCGTATCGAGGAATTGATGTTTTGGGTCCCGCAATCGGGGCGGCTCGGCGTGGGCGTCAGCATTCTTAGCTATGCCGGCAACGTCGTTGTTGGCGTTATCACGGACGCCGGCCTGGCGCCTGAGCCCGGGCTGATTGCGCGGAATATCCAGATCGAATACGAGACCATGCTGGATGAGGCCAGGCAGGTGATGGAGAGCACATACAAAGGGCCTGTGCATCTCGGCAATGGCGAGCGGGGTCGCTGCAAAGCGATGACCAAAGCCGGAGAACAATGCCGCAACAGCGCCGTTGCGGGTTCGGCTTACTGCCATATCCATGCCAACATCGTCATGGATAGCGAGGACATGGCCCGTCGCTAAAGATTACTGCACAAAAGGAATTATCCCATGAAAGAAGACACTGTTGTGATCAAGACTTACCCCACGCCATTCGAGGCGGAGGTCGCCAGAGCCAAGTTAGAGGCGGCAGGGATTGGCGCCGCCGTTTTGCACGATGATGCCGGGGGGATGCTGCCCTCGCTCAGCCTGGGCTCGAATGTGCGCTTGCTGGTTCACGCCAAGGATGCCGACGCCGCGCTCGCAATCCTGGCCGACGAAGAAGAAATCGATGAGGATATGGAAGAAATGGATTGGGATGACGAAGACTGGGAAGAGGATTCGTCAGACGAGGAGTAGGGAAGACACGATATTGGATATTGCGGAGCTCTGCGACAATACCCAATATCCAATACCCAATACCCAATACCTTCTACTCTTCGGAGTGCAGGGGATGAACTGACAGATATTGTTTCAGAATTGCGCTGACCAGGCCGCCGATGTCGAAGGTAGGCCAGCCTTGCGGCCCGGCCAGCGCAAAGATCGACGCGCCGATTACATAATCATCCAGGGCGAGCTCGGAGTCGTACCAGGCCAATTGCTCGACATAAAATCCTTCGGCCCAGGTGCTCACCATCCCCTCGCCCCGCCAGAAATCAGCGAAATCCTGCCAGCCTAACCCGACCGGCCCGGGGCGATTCCCCACCTGACCGTCGATGCCGGTTTCGGTGATCACGAGCGGGATGTCCAGCCCGGCCGGTTGCAGATATTGGCGATAGACCTTGCGGTAGCGCAGCGTCAGCCAACCCTCGTCGCCCTCGTTGGCTTCGGGGTGGAGTTGGTGCTCGCCCGCCGCAAACCACATGTAGGGCGCTGAATATTCGTGCAAGCCGAGATAGCCGCCATGCTGTTTGGCCGCCTCGAGGGCGGGATAGAACGCGGGCCACAATTCCAGCGCGGGTTGGCCGGTGCTGAAATTGCCGATACAGGAGCGGATGCCCGCTGCAGCCAGAAGGCGGGTGCGCTCGGCCTCGAAGACCGCCAGACTGGACATCTGCGCTTCATCGACCGGCGTCGGCTCGTTGAATGATTCCCAACAATCGATATTGGCCATTCGTTTCGGTTCGGTGGCGATGGGCAACAGCAAGTCCACGAACTGGCGGGCGGACGCGATGGGATCCCAGTTGTTGAGATCGGGGATGGGCAGCGGCGTGTAACGGGCGGCGACGAAAGTGTTGGGCGAGGTCGCTTTGATCTCCGCCACGAAATTGGGGTCGTATTCCAGCGTCTTCACGATTGCCACATTGCCCGTTTTCAACAGGTCGAACAGGGCAGGGTCATTGCGACCCACAAACAGGCCGAGCTTGGTGGGCGGTCCGGGCGGGAAGGGCGTGGCGCTGGGGGTTGGCGTGAAGGTGGGGGCAGGGGTGGGCGTCGAGGGCGTCGGGGAGGGGGTGCGGCTGGGGCGAGGCGTGCGCGTGGGTGTGGCCGTCACGACGGTGGCAACTGCATTGCGCACCAACGGCTGATGCGACTCGAACGTTGCAGCGGCAGTGGATGTGGGCGTGAAAGTCGGGACAGCAGTGAACGTGGCGGTCGGCGTCGGGGTGGGATCGTCCCGCCCGCAGGCTGATAGAATCGCAATACCCACAACTCCGATAAAAAATAGTTTGGAGAGACTTTGATGAAATTTCACAGTTACCACATCATATCCAGACGCCGAATAAAGGCCAAGCGGTATGTGCGACCCATTTCGTGCGGACCAGGCGCAGGTTGAAGAAAGTTCAATTCTCGATTACGACGAAGCGTTTGGCCAAAGCAATAGTCAGGGATATAATGCCGTTGCAATTGTAAGCCCTGTACATTCGGTACGTTATGCTGGAGCGCAACCATGCTCATCGCACGTGTCGTCGGCACCGCCGTCTCGACGATCAAAGACGAAAAACTGTCAGGTTTAAAACTATTGATTGTGCGTGAGGCGACGCATACGAATGAATTGGTGGGAAAACCGTTCGTCGCTGCCGATAGTGTGGGTGCAGGCGTGGGGGAACTGGTGCTGATCGCTCAGGGAAGCTCTGCCCGCCAGACAGATAAGACAAAAGACCGGCCTGTCGATGCCGTGATCATGGGTATTCTCGATGAACTCGAAGTAGATGGAGAATTGACTTTTCGGAAATCATGATCTGGAATGGAAGCCTGTTTACCTCCAAAGAAGGAAGCAGTGACGGAGCGCGAACCGATAATCACTTCATCACTTCATTTTACTGTGACTGAAAAACGCTATGTCTGAACCCTACGATCTCGACCTGCAATCGATCCAGGAAGCGCGGCGGCTGGCCGTGGCTTGCCGCCAGGCGCAGCGCCAGTTTGCGAATGCTGATCAGGCGACGGTGGACCGCATCTGCGAGGCCATGACCGAGGCCGCCTTTGCAAATGCCGAGCGCCTGGGCCGTCTGGCTCAGGAAGAAACCGGCTATGGCGTGGCCGTGCACAAACGCGTCAAAAACGAATTCGCCGCGCGCACGGTTTGGGAATCGATCAAGGATGTGAAAACGGTCGGGGTGATCCGGCGGGACGAGAAACGCAAGGTGGTCGAGATCGGCTGGCCGGTCGGGGTGATTGCCGCATTGACGCCCTCCACCAATCCCACCTCCACCGCCATCTACAAAATCCTGATTTCAGTCAAAGCCCGCAATGGCATCGTCGTCGCCCCGCATCCCTCGGCGGCGAAATGCAGCGCCGAAACCACACGGGTGATGGTCGAGGCCGGAGAAGCGGCAGGCATGCCCAAGGGTCTGGTCAGTTGTATGACGCACATCACCCTGCCCGGTTCGCAGGAATTGATCCGGCATTACGCCACGTCGCTCATATTGGCGACCGGCGGTTCGGCCATGGTGCGAGCCGCGCACAGCGTGGGCAAACCGGCCATCGGCGTAGGGCCGGGTAACGTGCCGGTCTATGTGGATCGCAGCGCCGACATTCCCAAGGCCGCCTCGGATATCGTCAACAGCAAGGCGTTCGATTGTTCGGTGATTTGCTCGACCGAGCAGGCGGTGATCGCCGACCGTCCCATCGCCGCCCAGTTGAAAGCGGAGATGGAAAAGAATGGGGCCTATTGGCTGAGCGAGGAGCAGAAAACGGCGCTGGCGAAAGTGCTGTTTTATCCCGACGGCACGATCAATGCCCGCAGCGTGGGTCAGACCCCGCAGAGCCTGGCGCGTATGGCCGGGATCAGCGTGCCCGGTTGGGCAAGAGTTCTGGTCGGTGACATTGCGGGCGTCGGCCCGGAGCATCCCCTCAGCCGCGAGAAATTGACCACCGTGCTCGGCTTCATGGTCGAGGATGGCTGGCGGGCAGGTTGCGAGCGCAGCATCCAATTCCTCAAATTCGGCGGCGACGGCCACAGCACGGTGTTGCACTGTCGCGATGAGGATATTATCCTGGCCTATGGCATCGAGAAGCC
>JAGFJG010000145.1 GCA_024102915.1 Caldilineales bacterium | reverse complement strand
GCTCGCTATGTGAACGAGGTCGATTGCACGGGCTGCGGCATCTGCATCGAGAAATGCCCAAAGAAGGTCGTGGACAACATCTTCGAGGCCGGGCTGGGCATCCGCAAAGCAATCTACCGGCCCTTCCCGCAGGCTGTGCCCAAATTCCCGGTGATCGATACCGCCAATTGCACCTATTTCGAGCGGGGCAAGTGCAAGGCCTGCGAATTGTTCTGCCCCACCCACGCTATCGATTTCAATCAGCAGGACGAAATCCTGCAGATCGAGGTGGGCAATATCATCCTCGCCACCGGTTTCGACCTGTTCGACGCCCGCCGCATCAGCCAGTACGGATATGGGCGGCTGGCGAACGTGTTCACGAGCCTGGAATTCGAGCGACTATGCAATGCCGCCGGGCCGACCAACGGCGATGTGGTGCTGCGCGATGGCGTGACTAAACCGGAAGCAGTCGGGGTGATCCACTGCGTGGGCAGCCGCGACAAGCGTTACAACAGTTATTGCTCCAATATCTGCTGCATGCAGAGCTTGAAATTCGCCCATCTGGTGAAGGAGCGCACTGGCGCGGAGGTGTACAATTTCTACATCGACATGCGCACGGCCTTCAAGGACTACGAGGAATTCTATCAGCGGGTGTTGGACGAAGGCGTGCACTTTGTGCGCGGCCGCGTGGCCGAGGTGACCGACGCCGCCCGTCGCCAGGGCGAGGAGGGCAAGTTGATCATCCAGGTGGAAGACACCTTCATCGGCAAGCAGCGCCGCATCCCCGTGGACATGGTCATCCTCTCGGCGGCGTTGGAGCCGAAGTCCGACGCCAGGGAAACAGCGCACAAGTTCGGCATTTCGTGCAGCATGAACGGCTGGTTCACCGAGAAGCACCCGAAGTTGGACCCGGTCGCCACCATGACCGAGGGCATTTTCATTGCCGGCGCCTGCCAGGGGCCGAAGGATATCCCGGCCAGCGTGGCGCAGGGAGCGGCGGCGGCGGCGCGGGTGTTGGGCCGCATTCAACAAAAAGAGCTGGCGTTGGAACCGGTGCGAGCCAGCGTGATCGAGGAGCTTTGTTCGGGCTGCCGCATCTGCAACACGATGTGCCCATTCAATGCCATTTCCTTCGACACCGCCAAAAAGGTGACGCATATCAACGCGGCGCTGTGCCAGGGCTGCGGAACCTGTGTGGCAGCCTGTCCATCCTCCGCCATTACCGGCACGCAATTTAGCAATGCCCAGGTGTTGGCGCAGTTGGAAGGCCTGCTCATGCTCGATTTCTCCGGCCAACTCATGCAGCCGCTCGAACCGGAGCTTGTACCAGCGTGATCGGTGGTCAGTATTCAGTGGACAGTAATCAGTGGTCAGCTTCAAACCACTTGCCCCATAGACGGACTAAATACTGATTACTCCACTACTGATTACTGCTCACTGCTCCCAAGGAGTCGCAAACTATGACAAACACCAATGGCTTTGAACCACTCATCATAGGCTTCACGTGCAACTGGTGCAGCTACCGGGCGGCGGATCTGGCGGGAACCGGGCGGGTGAAATATCCGCCCAATGTCCGCCTCATCCGCCTGATGTGTTCCGGGCGGCTGGACCCAACCTTCGTGCTGAAGGCGTTTGCCGGGGGAGCCGACGGGGTGCTGATCACGGGCTGCCATCCGGGCGAATGCCACTATCTCGAACAGAACTACAAAGCCCTGCGCCGGGTGACGCTGCTGCGCAACATGCTGCAACAATTCGGCATCGAGCCGCAGCGACTGAAACTGGTGTGGGCCAGCGCGGCCGAGGGCGTGCGCTTCGCCAATGAGGTGAGCAACATGGTCGAGGAAGTGCGGGCGCTGGGGCCGCTAAACTGGCAGGGCATAAAAGCTGAACCGCAGGTCGCCATCGCCGCCATCCCCGTCTCCGAACCGAAATTGGAGGCAGCCGCATGAGTGCAACCGAAAAACCCAAACTGGCTATGTACTGGGCCTCGTCTTGCGGCGGCTGCGAGATATCGGTGCTCGGCATCGGTGAAAACATCCTGGCTGTGGACGAGATCTTCGATCTGGCCTTCTTTCCCTGCATCGCCGACTTCAAGGTCGCGGATGTGAAGGGTTATCCCGACGGCTACATCGATCTTTGCCTGTTCAATGGCGCCATCCGCAACAGCGAAAACGAGGAGATGGCCCATCTGCTGCGCCGGAAATCGAAAGTGCTGGTGGCGTTCGGCTCTTGCGCGTACGAGGGCTGCATCCCCGCCCTCTCGAACCTGACCTCCAAACAGGCGACGCTCAACACCGTATTCCTGGACAGCCCCTCGCTGGCCAACCCGAACGGCATCCTGCCCCAACCACATTTCCGCGTGCCGGAGGGCGAACTCGAAATCCCCGTCTTCTATCACACGGTCAAATCGCTCGATCAGGTGGTGGACGTTGATTACACCATCCCCGGCTGCCCGCCCGAACCCCACCAGATTTGGGCGGTGCTGCAAGTGGTGGTGGCGGCGCTCACGCAAGGCGCGGCTCTGCCGCCCAAGGGCAGCATCGTCGGGGCTGGCGATGTGGCCGTGTGCGAGGAATGCCCGCTGGAAAAAAGCGAGAAAACCATCGCCCGCTTCTATCGCCCGTACGAGATCAAGCCACAGCCGGGCATGTGCCTGCTGGAACAGGGTTTGGTCTGCATGGGCCCAGCCACGCGCAACGGCTGCGGCGCACTCTGTCCGCAGGTGGGTATGGGTTGCCGCGGCTGTTACGGCCCCTTGCCCGGCGTCGAGGATCAGGGAGCGCGCATGTTGGCCGCCATCGCTTCGGTGCTGGATGTGAACGGCAGCCCCGGCGTCGATGAGCACGCGTTGGACCGCAGGGTGCAGGAGGCTGTGGACACCATCGCCGACCCGGCGGGCACATTCTATCGCTTCAGCATGGCGCATTCCTTGCTGGGCCGAGTCAGGAGCGACGCACTTGAAAAGCAGATAGAACCTGTCAAAGCGCAACACAACGGTTCCAAAAACGGGCATCAAAGTGCGTCGCACCGGTCGCGCGCAAAGGAGGCGGTCGCATGACAACACAGAGCAAACGCATCACCATCGATCCCATCACCCGGCTGGAAGGGCACGGCAAGATCGAGATTTTCCTCGACGATCACGGCGACGTGGCCAATACCTATTTCCAGATCCCGGAACTGCGCGGCTTCGAGCAGTTTTGCGTAGATCGCCCGGCGGAAGAGATGCCGCGCATCACCAACCGCATCTGCGGCGTCTGCCCGGAAGCGCACCACATGGCCGCCACCAAAGCCCTGGACATGCTCTATCATGTCGAACCCTCGTCTGCGGTGAAAAAACTGCGCGAGATGTTTTACATGACCTTCTATGTCACCGACCACACCACGCATTTCTATGCCCTGGGCGGGCCGGACTTCGTGGTGGGGCCGGATGCGCCCAAGGCCGAGCGCAATATCCTGGGCGTGATCCACAAGGTCGGCGTCGAGATCGGCAAGCAGGTGATCGACTGCCGCATGCGCAACCACGCCGTAATCAAGATGCTGGGCGGGCGCGGCGTGCATCCGGTGGCAGGGATGCCGGGCGGGTGGAGCCGAGCGCTGAAGCCGGAGGAACGGGAGGAGGTCGAGGTCATCGCCAGGAAAAACGTTGACTTCGCTCTCTTCAGCCTCAAAGTCTTTGACGACATCGTGCTGGCCAACCAGGCTTATGTCGATCTGGTGCTCTCGGACGCGTTCACGCATCGTACCTATTATATGGGCATGGTGGACGCCAACAACCACGTCAATTTCTACGACGGCAAGGTGCGGGTGGTCGATCCGGATGGCAAGGAATTCATCAAGTACGAGGCCAAAGATTACGCCCAGCATGTGGCCGAGCGCGTGGAGCCGTGGACCTATCTCAAGTTCCCCTACCTGAAAGAAGTAGGTTGGAAGGGCTTCGTCGACGGCAAGGATAGCGGCGTGTATTGCGCCACCCCGCTCTCACGGCTGAATGCAGCCGACGGCATGGCCACGCCCCAGGCGCAGGCAGCTTTCGAACGCTACTTCGAGACCTTAGGCTCTAAGAAAAACGGACGATATCAGCCCGTTCATCATCGGCTGGCTACGCATTGGGCGCGGCTGGTGGAATTGCTATACGCGGCCGAGCGCATGCTGGAACTGGTGCAAGACCCGGAGATCACCGACCCGAATGTGCGCGTGGAAGTGTACAGCACGCCAGACGAGGGCATCGGCTGCGTGGAAGCCCCGCGCGGCACACTCACCCATCACTATCAGACCGACGAACGCGGCATGTTGACCAGGGTCAATCTGATCGTGGGCACGACCAACAATTACGCGCCCATCGCCATGTCCGTAAACAAGGCGGCGAAAGCGCTGATCCACAACGGCACGGTCGTCACTGACGGCCTGCTCAACCGCATCGAAATGGCCTTCCGCAACTACGACCCCTGCATGTCCTGCGCCACCCACTCCCTGCCCGGTCAGATGCCGCTGGAGGTGGTGGTGCGCGATGCAAGCGGTCAAGAGGTCGAGCGGTTGAGCCAGTTCGTCTGATGAGGTGCGTCGCACTTGTTCATTCATGAAAACCCTCATTATCGGCCTCGGCAATCCCATCCTCACCGACGACGGCGTGGGGGTGCGGGTGGCGTATGCCCTACAAGAGCAAGTGACTGTCACCTGCGAGGTGACAGTCACTTCGGACATCGACATCACCGAGGCCAGCGTGGGCGGGCTGAGATTGATGGAGATGATGGTCGGCTATGAGCGCGTGATCCTGATCGACGCGTGCACCCAGGGCGGCGACCCGCCCGGCTCTTTCCGCCGTCTATCCTTGCCCGACCTGGAGGCGATGACGCCCACGCAGCACACAGCCTCGGCCCACGACACCAGCCTGGCAACGGCGCTGGCGATGGGGCGCAGAATGGATTTACCCCTGCCAGAGGACGTGACGATCTACGCCGTGCGGGCTGAAAACGTCATCGACTTTGGCGACACGCCCACGCCCGCGGTGGCGTCGGCAATCCCGCGCGTGGTCGAAGCGATCCTGGCCGAACTCTGATCTCAGACTCCCGATCTCCGACCCAAGGAGGCGACTATGATCTCACCCGAAATCCTGCGACGATACCCCTTTTTCGCCGGCCTCAGCTTCGAGCATCTGGCCAGACTCGCGAATGCTGGCAAGGAGGTGACCATCGACGAAGGCGCGTACATGTTTCACGAAGGCGATCAGCTCGACGCCATCTATTTGCTGCAAGAAGGCGCGGTTGGCGTGATCATGGAATTCCCGGCGGCGGATGTGAAGCACCCGGTTTCCGAGCAATTCTCAGGCAAAATGTCCACCGACGAGGCTCTGATCAGCGCCATCGGGCCGGGCGAGGTTTTCGCCTGGTCCAGTCTGGTTCCGCCGCACAAAGCCTCGGCTGGCGCCAAGACGTTGACGCGTTGCCGGCTGGTGGCCTTCGACAGCGAGAAACTGTTGGCGACTTTTGCTGAAGACTTCCAGCTTGGCTATTTCATGATGCAGAAAGTGGCGCACGTGATCAGCCAGCGGCTGCACGATGTGCGCATCGAATCACTGGTTTTGCATGTCGATAACGAAAGGCCGGTCCCCGAACCAGTCGCCTAGCTGAAAAAATCGACGAGCTTGTTCATGCCCTGTCGAGTTCGCCCATCTCGGCAGGGATAGTTCGCGTGGGTCAATAGGACGCGGATGACGCAGACGAACGTCGAGCAGAGATTTGGGGCTTGCGAGATTCGCTCCCTTAACAACAACAAGATATGCTTGTCGCATAGAACACTCAGCACTCAATACTTATCACACTTCCCCATGCCCAAAATCACCTTCATCGGCGCTGGCTCCACCGTCTTCGCCAAAAATCTGCTCGGCGACATTCTCAGCTATCCCGAACTGGCCGACTCCGTCATCGGCCTGTACGACATCGATCTCGAACGCCTGCGCACGACCGAGATCGTGGCGCATCGCATCGCCCAAGCGCTCGGTGCGCATCCGACCGTCCTCGCCAGCACCGACCGCCGGACCGCCCTCGATGGGGCGGATTACGTGATCACCATGTTCCAGGTCGGCGGCTATCGGCCCAGCACGGTGATCGATTTCGATATCCCAAGAAAGTACGGCCTGCGCCAGACCATCGCCGACACATTGGGCATCGGCGGCATCATGCGCGGGCTGCGCACCATACCCGTGCTGCTGGATGTGGTAGCCGACATGGAAGCGCTGTGCCCCGATGCCCTGCTGCTGAACTACGTCAATCCCATGGCGATGCTCTGTTGGGCGATGAGCCGGGCGAGCGACATCCGCACGGTGGGATTGTGTCACAGCGTGCAGGGCACGGCCAAAGATTTGGCGGCTGATCTCGGCATCCCGGCGGACGAGATCAACTACCTGTGCGCGGGCATCAATCACATGGCTTTCTATCTGCGCTTCGAGCACAACGGCAGAGATTTGTACCCGGCCTTGAAAGAGGTGGGGGAAGCGGGGAGCTACGGCGCTCGCTACAAAGGCCTGCCCGACCATGTGCGCTACGAGATGCTGCGCCGCACCGGCTATTTCGTGACCGAATCCAGCGAGCATTTCAGCGAGTACGTGCCCTGGTTCATCAAACGAGACCGGCCCGACCTGATCGAGCGTTATGAAATCCCCTTGGATGAGTACATCGAGCGCTGCGAGTTGCAGATCAACCTGTGGGAATACCAGAAGTCGCTCTATGAAAAGGGCGAGGCGCCGATCACGGTCGAGCGCAGTCATGAATACGGCTCAGGCATCATCCACAGCATGGAAACGGGCGAGCCGCGCGTGGTCTACGGCAATGTAGCGAATCATGGCCTGATCGACAATCTGCCGCAGGGCTGCTGCGTAGAAGTCCCCTGCCTCGTGGACAAAAACGGCATCCAACCGACGAAGATCGGTAGTCTGCCCCCACACCTGGCCGCGCTCATGCGCACCAATATCAACGTGCAGGAACTTACGGTCGAGGCGGCGCTCATGGGCAAGCGCGAGCACATCTATCACGCAGCCATGCTCGACCCGCACACAGCCGCCGAACTCGATCTGGACCAGATATGGCATCTCGTCGATGACCTGATCGAGGCGCATGGCGACTGGCTGCCAGAATTTCAGTAATCAGTAGTCGGTAATCAGTCGTCAGTTACCGCTCAGATGTCATTCAGCCCGTGCAAGTGCAGTTCGAGCTTGAGCGCCGCCAGCGACTGGTTGATGTCGTGAATGAATAAGACCAGGGATGCGATGAGGAACAGCATGCAGGCGGTGAACAGACCGGCGATCAGCCAGGCGGCTGGCAGATCGAGAATGGCCGTGAAGAAGATGACGATGACGAGCAGCGCCGCAGCCAGGGCGCTGGAAGCGGCAAATCCAATGGCGGTTCGAATCAGGCGCGCCCTTCGCCACAGGATATGAAGTTGCGCCTGTAACTCGGCCTGCGCCGCATCATCACCCTGATCGAGTTGAGGCCCCATCAACCTGGCCCGGTCGATCGCCCTGCCCAGGCGGTTGGTCATTGTCAGCAGCAGCAGCCCAATGCCCGAGATGAGGATGACAGGGCCGATGGCGGTTTGCAGGACTGGGATGAGGTCTTCCATTTGTTATAGTCCGAATTGTAAAGATCGCTGCCTGGTTCACGCACTGGCGACCGGGCCTTTGATAGCAACGATGGCGCTACTCACCAAAAGCAATAGCGCTACCGGCGCCCAAATCAGGCGCTCTCCGCCGCTGGGCGTAATCAGGTTGAGTACCAGGCTCAGAGTCGCAAACACAACCACGAACCACGCCAGCCAGCGCCAAACTCGCCCCCACCTGCGCAAAATGATCCCCGCCCGGCCCAACACTACCACGGCCAAGCCAGCGAGCAGGATCGCCTGCACGACTGCCCCGACGCGCAATGCTGGCGGGAATTGGCCCGGATACGCACCGCCCATCGCATACTCTCCCCAGGGCGCGCCGGCCGCCAGGGCCAGTTGGAAGAGAATGACGCCTGCGGAAAGGATAGCATAAAGTATTGCAGCAATTCGATTCAATCGCATTTCGATTCCTCTTGATGTAATTTGTGAAACGTAGCGGATAAGCACTGATGATAGGCCGATGATACACTCCCTCTTGGGTGCGCTTCAAAGTTTTGCACAAATGCGATTGATGTGGGCGATCATCGCCGCCAACCCGTGCCGAAATACCATCACAAACCTTTTCGTCATATTCCCTCTCACTCAATCACCTGTGCTAGAATCATCCCGCAATGAAGCGTCCTGCAATGGGCGCTTCTGCGCTTTTTTGAGAAAGCGCACACGCGTTGCCAATCCGCAATTCCAAATCCGCAATTCGCAATATCCATGTATCTCCTCGACCGCATCAATAATATGGTTCGTGAACAGGGCAAGGCCGTTGGCGATAGCATCGTCAACGTCGACACCCTGCTCAATCACCGTATCGATTATACTTTCAGCGCTTATGCCGGCACCATGCTGGCCCGCGCCGTGCGCAACCAGCACATCGATGTCATCCTCACAGCCGAGGCTTCGGGCATCAGCGTGGCCGTGTTCACAGCGATGACGGTCAACAACGAGCAATGGCCCCACCCCGCCTCGGTGGTCTTCGCCAAAAAAAGCCGGCCCATCACCCTGCCCGAAGGCGGCTATTACGAGATCGACTCCTTCAGCCGCACCAAAAACCGGCCGGTCAAACTCTACTTGGGCAGCCATGTGATCCCGACCGGGGCGAAGGTGTTCGTGGTGGATGATTTTCTTGCTCAGGGCACAACCCTGGCCGCGCTGGGCGAGTTAGTGACTCAAGCTCAGGCCGAGATCGTGGCGTTTGGCGTGGTGTTGGAAAAAACCTTCGAACAGGGTCGCGAGGAATTACAGCGTTTCGGAGCGCCGGTTTATTCGCTGGTCAAGGTCATCGGCCTGGAGGGCGGCGTCATCCATCTCGCCCCGCCCAGCCTGTCCTAGCTGCTATCGCCAACCAATTCGAGCAAGGATCAACCATGACTCGCGAGAAACAAGGCGATTCAACGCGAAGGCACAAAGAAAATCCTTGAGTTTCGCAAAGAATTCAATCTCGAAATCTCCTCTTTTTACTCTTTGCGACCTCCGCGGCTTTGCGTTTAAGCTTTTTGCAGTGGGGGCAAGCTGTAGATCACACCGATTAGCCTGTTTTCCCCTGCTCAAATCCGTGTAATCTGCGAAATCTGTGGATGACTTCCCTACGCGCATGGCCGGGTTTCCCATGCCGCGTGCTATAATCCCGCCCATGTTTGCGAAATCGGCCGCCCTGCGCCGCATCGTTCGCTATCTGCTGCTGGCGCTGCTGCTGACCCTGCCGGTATGGGCATCCTTCACACGGCCTGGCCTGCCCGCAACCAGCATCGGGCCACTGCCAGTACTGCGGCTGCATGCCCTCGCAAACGGGCAAGATTCCATTCTGGGTCATGCGCCGGATCGCTGGCGAGGTGATGGGCCGTGGGCGTACATCGTGGGGCGCGCCGCTCTCGCCCTGGGATTCGATGGCGTAGCCGCCATCAAAATCAGCACGGTTCTCGCACTGTTGTTGCTGGGTTTGGGGTTGTACGTGTGGGCGACTCGCATGGCGGCGCAACGAGGCGCGGTTCTGGCCGTCCTGCTCGTGCTCTATGCGCCAGTGCTGTTGGCCGCTCTCTTTCTGGCCGGAGAATTGGCGGCGATCTGGGTGCTGGCTGGACTAGCGTTGGCAGGCTGGGGACTGACACGCGAAGGTTGGGTCGGCGTCGTTCTCGCCGCGCTCGGCGCGTTGATAGCGCTGGCGTCACTGCCGGGCATGGGCTTGCTGGCGATGGCGGCATTACTCATCCTGGCCGTCGGCACGCGACGCTGGCGGGGTGCAGGCGGGTTGCTCGTGGGCGGCATGCTGGGATTGCTGTGGTCAACGCCGTGGACGAGGCCTGTTATTACCAGCCTTGCTTTTGAACGACCTTCGCTTCACCAACTCATCGAACCAGGCTGGTTCTGGGATACGATGGAACTGGGGCGAGAAAGCGCGCCCGTCTTTGCCCTGGGATTGCCCTTGCTTGGGTTGCTGATCATCGCCATCTGGTCGCACCCGCGCCCACGTGACCCCCAGACCGAGGCCGCCCGGCACCATGTCGCCATCGTCCGTCGCACCTGGAAGCTTTGCGCCGCCATCGGCATCGCCCTCGCCCTGCTTTCTCTCACATCGATCACATCTTCGCTGGCCCAACCCGCCCACGTGCTTCTGCTCTCGCTGCCATTCCTAGCCGTCGCCGCCGCATCCGCACTCTACCATCTGCCCCAACTGGAAGCCACGCCCATCTGGGCGGCACTGCTCATCCTGCCGGTATTGGGGGCCGGTATCGCCCTCGCCCCCGCGTTCGAGGAGTACCCCATCCCCACTGCACCCGCCGCCCTCTTTGGCGACAACCCAATCATCTTGCTCGATTATCAGATCGAAGGCGAGTCGTCGCCGGGCGCAACCGTCACCATCGATACGGACTGGCTGGCGCTCGATCCACCCGACTTCGACTACAACATCTTCGTCCACGCCCTCGATGAATCCGGCAACCGCCTCGCCCAGATCGACACGCAACCGCTCTCCGGCCAGCGCCCGATGACAACCTGGCAGCCGGGCGAAGTGCTCACAGATCATTATGAACTCACCATCCCGCCCGATGCCCCGCCCAACCTGCATCTCATCCTCGGCCTCTACAACTGGCAGACGGGGGAGAGGTTGAGGGTTGGGGAAACTGACGCCTTATCGCTAACCGTCACGCCACCGAGTTGATATTGGATATTCGGTATTTGGGTCTGACTGCGCGAAATACCCAAGATCCAATACCTGCCGTCTCATGAAACCCTTTTATCGCTCCGCCTCCTTTTGGATGGCCACCCTGCTCACGCTTTTCGCCATGGCGCCATTGCTGCGTCCCGGCTATTTCTGGGCGGCCAATGACGCGCGGCATGATGTCTATTTCATTTTGCAATACAACATCACCTGGGGTGAAGGGGTTCTGTTCCCGCGCTGGTCGCCTGATTGGGCGTTCGGCTACGGCTATCCCTTCTTCAATCTGGTAGCGCCTGCCGCCACATTCCTGGGAACTGTCCTCTATCGCACCCTGCCGCTCACGTTGGAAGGGGCGGTCGAGGGCGTTTTCATCATCAGCGTCTTGCTCAGCGCCTGGGGTATGTGGTTTTTCGTGCGCGATTGGTTGGGCGAGCGAGCCGCGTTGGTGGCGGCGGTCGCCTATGTTTATGTGCCCTATCACCTGCTCGACATGTACGTGCGGGCGGCGATGGGCGAGACCCTGGCCCTGGCCCTGTTGCCGTTCGCCCTGTGGGCCGTGCGCCGCGCCACGTTGCGGCCCAGCCTGTTGAATATCGCTGGCCTGGCCTTAAGTTATGCCGCCATTCACCTCACTCACAACTTCGTGGCGCTGATGGCGACGCCGCTTCTGCTCGCCTATGCCGCCGTGCTCGCCCTCGGCGTAGTCTGGTCCCGCACGGGGTGGCGGGCAAAGCTGGCAGGCTGGGTGCGGACGATTTTACCGGCGATTGCAGGTCTGGGATTGGGGCTGGCCCTGGCGGCGTTCTTCGTCTTCCCGGCGCTGCTCGAATTCAGATTCGTACGCTCGGACCAATGGTATGGCGGCTACTACAACTTCCACGACCATTTCGTCTATCTCGCCCAACTCTTCGACCCGCGCTGGGGATTCGGCATCAGCACGCCAGGGCCGGATGATCCGATCAGCTATCAACTTGGACTGGCCGCGTTCGTGCTGGCTGCGGTCGCTTTCTGGGGATGGCTGCGCAAGGATAGCCGCTTCCGCCTCGAAATTGGATTCTGGCTGCTGGCGCTTTTATTGGGCGTCATTTTAACCACAGCCCTGGCCGCGCCATTGTGGGACTTTGTGCCGTTCGTCTCCTCCGCCCAGTTTCCGTGGCGCTATCTGGCCCTGGCCGCCGTGGCTCTGGCCGCACTTGCTCCCGCCGTTTTGGTACAGAACCCAGGCGAGGAATCAGAGAACGGCCGGGATTGGCTGGCCCCGGTGTTGCTGGCCGGACTGCTCATTCTCAGCAGCGCTCCCTATTTGCGCACCGAGGCCGTGGAACCGCCGCCGGGTGGAGCCACTTTGGCCGGGTTGATGGAATTCGAGCGCAGTTCTGACGAAATGACCGGGATGACATCGACAGCCGAGGAAGTAGCGACCTGGTCGCCGCTGGCCGATCTGCACATGGCCGGACTGCCCATCGACAGTCAGGTTGATTACAGCCTCACCCCCCAAAATGAAACCCTGGCCGTGGCCGCCCGCGAACATCGGGTGGACTCGGAGACTGTGTGGGTGCATGCGGGCGACGACAACCAGCGCGTGCCCTTCTATCGCCAATGGTTCCCCGGCTGGACGGCGACAATCCTCGACCCCGACAGCGGCGCTGAACTCGACCGTGTCGCCCTGACCGAGGCCGACACGCGCTCGCCCTATGGCCTGCTGAATGTCCCCGTGCCCGCGGGTGATCATCTCTTACGCATCAGCTTTGAGGACACGCCCATCCGCATCATCAGCGATTGGCTTTCGATGCTGGCGCTGCTGGCCCTCGTCGCCCTGGCAATCGTGGGAATCGTGAGCGCTCGCCGAAGGAGATCAACCCCATGACGGTCTCCCCATCCCGATCTGCGCGCTTGCTTCGCTCGCCCCTTTCCCTGCTGATTCTCCTCTCGACCTTCGCCTGGGCGCCTTTGCTGGCTCCCGGCTATTTCATGCTGGCCCACGACGCCCATCACTCCCTCACCTTCCTGGTGGAATTCGATCAGGCGATTCACAGCGGTTTCCTGTGGCCGCGCTGGAGCCCCGATTACGCCATGGGTTATGGGTATCCCCTGTTCACTTTCTACTCGCCCCTGGCTTTCTACGCCGCCGAAATCCCGCACTTGCTAGGCGCCAGCGTCCTCAATTCCGTCAAACTGATTTGGATATTGGCTTTCATCGGCGCCGGCCTGACCATGTATCGCTTCGCCCGGCGATTGTGGGGGCCCTGGCCGGGATTCATCGCCGGGCTGCTCTACGTCTACGCGCCTTATCATCTGGCCGACATCTACGTGCGCGCGGCCTTCGCCGAATTCGTGGCATTCGTCATCTTTCCCCTCGTGCTTCACGCCTTTTGGGATCTGATTGACCCGGCTCGCGACGAGAAACCCTGGGGCAAACGCATCGCCGTGGCGGCGATCACGCTCAGCCTGGTGCCCCTGACCCACAGCGTCACCGGCATGATTTTCGTGCCGATGACGGCGGTGCTGGCGCTGCTGTGGCTGCTGTTGCGTTGGCGCTCTCGCCGCCGCTTTCCGTTGGCGCAAACCGGAGCGGCGCTGGCAGCAGGCGTGTTGGGCATGGCCATCGCCGCCATCTTCCTCCTGCCTCTCGTGGCCGAGGGCGGGTTCATCCGTCAGGAGGATTGGCTGCCCACTACCTATAACTATCTCGTCCAGTTTCTCTATCCCTTCCAACTCATCCAACTCGATTGGGGCTATGGGCACGCCCTCGTCGGCCCGGACGATGGCATGAGTTTTCAGCTTGGGCTCTGGTTGCTCATCCTTGGTGTGGGCGGTTTTTTCGCCTTGCTGCGTGGGCGCATTCGCTATCGCGGCGTGCTGCTCACCTTTTTGTTGGCAGCCGCTGCCAGTATACTGGGCGTCTTGCCGATCAGCCAGCCTTTGTGGGATGCCGTCCCCCTGGCCGCGCTGATCCAGTTTCCCTGGCGCTTGCTCGCTTTCAGCAATCTTTTCCTGGCCCTGGCCGGAGCCGCTTTCATCGCCTCGCAATTGCCGTTGATCCAACGACGAACTGAGCCAAAAACCGCCCAGTCCGTGTCACCCGCGCTGTTTGCCCTGGCCCTGGCGATCATCCTGGTCTCTTATCCCTTCACACGACCCCAACATACGGAAGTGACCCCGCGCATGGTCAGCGGAGCCGCCATCCCCGATTACGAGTTGATCTATCCTTTGAACGTCGCCAGCACATCGTTTTCGCCATCCGGCCCGCCAACGACCAGCCCCAAACTCCCGGCCTATCTGGCGGGCGAGCCATTGCCGCTGGCGGGATTGATCGCCGGTCAGGGTGAAGTGACCAGCCTGGAGCATGGCGGCGGCTACGAACGCGTGCAGGTGCGCGCCGAATCACCATCGGTGTTGCAATTCTACACGTATTGGTATCCCGGCTGGCGGGCCGAAGTGAATGGCGAGCCGGTCGAAGTGCGCGCAGAAGGCTCCGATGCCCTGATCACGCTCGACTTGCCGCCGGGCGAACATGAAGTCGCCATTCGCTTTGCCAATACCCCCTTGCGTACAGCCGCCGCACTGATCTCGCTCTTCGCATTGATCGTCGCTCTGCTTTTGTGGATTGCATCGCCGCAACGATTCCGAAGATTGCATTCTCCAATCATGGACAGGTCTTCCTCATGACCATCCGTGAATGCCCCAACTGTGGAGCGCAGATCAGCCATCAGGCGGAACAATGCTTCATGTGCGGCGCCGAGCTTGCGAAACCGAAAAAACGGCGAGGCAGACCGTCGATTGCGGATATCGCCCTGGTTACGGGCATCCTGCTGATTATGCTTTTGTGGTGGCGATGGGACAACAATCAGCGCGTGCTGGCCCTGACGCCCACCGCCACGGCCACCCCGACCGCCACCGGCACGCCTGCGCCCACCGCCACGCCCAGCCCTACCGCCACCGACACCCCCACCATTACGCCCACTGCCACGCCCATCTTCTATACGGTCGTTTCCGGCGATACTTATCTGGGCATTGCCGGTCAGTTCAACATCACATTGCAAGAGCTTCTGGCCGCAAATAATCTCACCGGGAACGAGATCCTGAGGGTGAGTCAGGTGCTGTTTGTGCCCTCTCCGCAATTCGAAGCCCCGGATCAGCCCAGGGCCACCCCCACGCCGCCCAGCGGCATTTTCAATTACACCGTCCAGACCGGGGACACTTTGGGCGGGATTGCCATCCGCTTTCAGGTCGATATCGCCTCGATCATCAACGCCAACTCTCTGGCCGAGCCGGACACCCTCATTCCGGGCACTGTTCTGCTCATTCCTATGGGATCAGAAGAAGCAGCAGCGCCGGATGAAACGCCAATTTCCGACGTATTTTTTGACCGACCTGTCCTGGTCAGCCCGCACCCCAACAGCGAATTCGTCGCCGAACCCGCGCCGCTTTTGCGATGGGTGGCAGTCGGGCTTCTGCCGGAAGATGCCTGGTATCGGGTGCGCGTCGCCTATGCTGATCCCGAATTAGCCGAACCAGAGCCTTTCCTGGTCAAAACCACCAGCCTCCGGCTCGACCCCGCCTTGCGACCGCCGGAAGACGCCAGTTCGCAGCGCCTGTTTTGGTGGGTGCAGGTGGTGAGCCTGCCAGAACAGGGCGGCGCATTCCCGCTCAGCCCGGTCAGCGAGGTGTGGGACTTGGAGTGGCGCTGAGGTCTGCAAACTGAGTTTTGACAGCAACCCGCAGCCGGTCTAGAATGGCTGCAACTTGATACCCACAGACCTCGACCCGGAGGAGTAAGCGGCAAGCCATCGCCAGAGAGGACGGGCCATCGGCTGCAAACCAGTCCCGATGTGAAGCCCCGCCGAAGGTCGCCGGTGAGTTGGTGAACTGAAGCCAGTATTCAGTAACCAGTAATCAGTCAATTGAGTGTCCGTCGTCTGATCACTGATAACTGACCACTGATCACTAAGTTCATCCGGGTGAGCCCGTTATAGCGAACCAAGTGGCCGATTCAACACGACCGGCAACCAAGGTGGTACCACGGAGCCTTCCGTCCTTGAGACGAGAAGGCTTTTTATTTCCCAATGTGCGACTCACCTGCGAGGTGAGTCGCACATCAACCGAGGACTTTCTTATGACCGACTTCTCCTTACCCAAAACCTATGACTTCGAATCCACCGAGCGGCGGCTCTACCAATGGTGGGAAGAAAACGGCTGGTTCAAGCCCGAAAACGGCCGGAATCCCGATGGCGAACCCTTCGTGATCAGCATTCCCCCGCCCAACGTCACCGGCGTGCTGCACCAGGGCCACGCCCTCTTCGTGGCGCTCCAAGACCTGATGATCCGCTATCACAGAATGCGCGGGCGCGCGGCGCTGTGGGTTCCCGGCACCGACCACGCGGGCATCGCCACCCAGCTTCAGGTCGAGAAAAAGCTGCGAGATGAGGGTACCAGCCGGGAAGAGATCGGTCGCGAGCGTTTCCTGGAAGAATGCTGGGCCTGGAAAGAGAAGTATCACGGTCGCATCACCGGCCAACTGCGGCGGCTGGGCGCAAGCTGCGACTGGGAGCGCGAGCGCTTCACAATGGATGAGGGCCTGAGCCGGGCAGTGAACGAAGCCTTCGTGCGCCTGCATCGCATGGGCCTGATCTACCAGGCTGAATACATTGTGAACTGGTCGCCCGGCCTACAGACTGCGGTCAGCGATGTGGAAGTGGAGTACTCGGACGAGCAGGGCACGCTTTATTACTTCAAATACCCCGTGGCTGGCGCCGATCTGGCCGATGGCCCCGGCGTGGGTTACATCCCCGTCGCCACCACCCGTCCCGAAACCATCCTCGGCGATACTGCTGTGGCTGTGCACCCGGACGACGAGCGCTACCAACACCTGATCGGCAAGACCTGTCTTGTGCCCATGCTCAACCGTCCCATCCCCATCATCCACGATACCTATGTGGACAGAGAATTCGGTACCGGCGCGCTCAAGATCACGCCCGGCCACGACCCCAATGACTTCGAGATCGGCCAGCGCCACGGCATGCCGGTTATCAGCATCATGAACAAAGACGCAACGCTGAACAACGAGGCCGGGCCTTACGCTGGCATGGATCGCTTCGCCGCCCGCAAGAAACTCTGGGCGGACATGGCTGCGGCGGATTTGGTGATCAAGGAAGAGCCGTACCAGATGCAAGTTCCCCGCGCCCAGCGCGGCGGCGAGGTGATCGAGCCTTTGGTGAGCAAACAGTGGTGGGTAAATACCGATGGCATGGCGCAGCTTGGCCTGGCGGCGGTGCGTTCCGGCCAGATTCGTATCATTCCCGAACGTTTCACCAAGGTCTACTACCATTGGCTGGAAAACCTGCGGCACTGGTGCATCAGCCGCCAATTATGGTGGGGGCACCGCATTCCGGTTTGGTACGGGCCTGATGGTCAGGTGTTCGTGGCCCGATCGGAAGAAGAAGCTCTGCCTGCTGCGCTCGACCATTACGGCGAAAACACCTCGCTGGAGCAAGACCCGGATGTGCTCGACACCTGGTTCAGCTCCGGCCTCTGGCCCTTCTCCACCCTGGGCTGGCCCGACGACACCCCCGATCTGCGCCGCTTCTATCCGACCGATGTGATGGAAACCGGCTACGACATCCTCTTCTTCTGGGTGGCGCGCATGATCATGCAGGGGCTGCTCTACACCAACGACATCCCCTTCCACACCATCTACCTGCACGGCCTTGTCAGAGATGAAATCGGGCGCAAGATGTCCAAAACCTACAACAACGTGGTCGATCCGATCGAGGTCATGGACAACTACGGCACCGACGCCCTACGCTTCACCCTGCTCACCGGCTCCACGCCCGGCAACGACATGAATTTGAGCCTGGATCGTGTACGCGCCAACCGCAATTTCGCCAACAAAATCTGGAATGCTACCCGTTTCGTGCTCGGCAACCTGCCCGAAGATTTCACTTACACCGGCGCACCCGACCCCGACCAGCTTGCCCTACCCGACCGCTGGATGCTGCATCGCCTGAATGAAGTCATTGCCAACGCCACGCGCCTGTTCGAGAGCTACAACTTCGGCGAGGCGGGACGCCAGGCCTACGATTTCCTCTGGGGCGATTTTGCGGACTGGTACATCGAGGCGGCCAAACCTCGCCTGCAATCGGATGACCCCCGCCCGGTTCTGCAAACCCTGGTCTACGTCCTCGACCAAACCCTGCGCCTGCTCCATCCCTTCATCCCCTACGTGACCGAGGAATTGTGGCAGCACTTGCCCAAGTCCAAAGGCGAATCACCCGCACTCATCATAGCAGCCTGGCCGGAGCCATATCCAGCGTTCGAGAACCAGCAAGCTGCCGAGAGCTTTGAGCGTCTGCGCGAGAGCGTGCGCGCCATCCGCAACGCCCGCAGCGAATACAACGTGGACCCCTCCCGCAAGATCGCTGCCACCATCAACGCTGGTGAATTTACTGGTGATTTCCAGGAGATGGCCCCGATCCTGGCTCTGCTCGCTCGCCTCGATCCTGACCAAATCATCTTCGGTCCGGCCCCGACCGGCGAAAAAGGCTCAACCCTGGTTGCCGGCGAGATCAGCATCTTCCTGCCTCTGGGCGGCATGGTGGATGTGGCCGCCGAGTTGGCGCGGCTGCAAAAGCAACTGGCCGAGACGGAAAAGCACCTGAAGGGCAGTGAGGCGCGCCTGAGCAACGAGAAGTTCGTCGCTAATGCCCCGGCCAATGTGGTCGAGCAAGCTCGCCAAACCCTGGCCGATTTACAGGCGCAGCGCCAGAGATTGGCGGAGCAGATTGCAGCGCTCGACGGTTAGCGCTGTCGTCTGAGCCAACATGGATCAATCATAACGCGCCAGTCCCCTCGCCTGCATTTGCCAAAACGAGGGGACTGGTGGGGGGAAGGGGGAATATAATTGACGCTAGTTTATTAAATTTCACAGGCTATTATGGGGAGCATAAACCCATGGAAAATCGCATCTGCAGGAACACGGCGACTGTTCCATCCTAACCGCTTATCACTGTCGGCACTGCTTGCAGCGCCTGCCGGGCGTTCTCCCAGGCGCAATCATAGAAACGCATAGCAATATCTAATTCGCCTTGCTGAATGCAGATTTCCGCTTCATCAATTTCCCTCGCCGCCCGCGCCACTACATGCGGATCACCGCCGGCTTCGCTCGCCTCGTGAAGCAAAAATAAGGCCAACGTTCGACGCGTTCGTAGAACAAGGAGGGAATAGCGAGACGCGTAATCGATGGGGGGAAGCATCGATCGAACCTTTATCGTGGGGGAAGGGCCTGGGTATCCGTTTCTATCTGGAAACAACTCGATTGATCTTCACTGCGTCTGTCAACCCAAAACGCAGGTGATTCAATAATGTCTCAAAGAATCTGAGGCCAAATCGATCAAACGGATACGATTTTTAAGGTTTACATGCAAATCATAGCATCTTGATTGGAATATGTCAATCATTTTTTCATGAAATTTTAATCAAATAACGATGTCTCGATTCCGGACAGCCTCATGCGTTGCAATGTCGGCAAAAATGACGACGCTGCGCCGGCGCAATACAGGTTTTCTCAGTGCAACTTCAGCTTTTCAGCGCAGCCATCCCTGCGCTATCATGCCCTCATGTTTGTGGCGCTCTGTCTCATCTATGGCCTGATCGTACTCTGGGTGATCTGGCGGCATCGTTCGTATCTGCCCGATGCCCTGGTCCCGGGCCTGCTGGTCTTGCTGACCGTCGCCTTCTATTGGCGAATTGTCAGCGGCGACGTCTTTGCCCCTGCCGATGGCGGCGACCTGGGCAGTTTCCTGTACCCCACCTATCATTTCATTCAGAGCAGCCTGCGCGAGGGAGTCTGGCCGCTGTGGAATCCGCATCTCTATAGCGGCACGCCTTTCGTGGGGGAAGTGCAGTCCGGCATTCTCTATCCACCGCATCTGTTGCGCTTTCTCGTCGGACCAACGCTGGTCTACCGCGACATGCAGGCGCTGGCGATGCTCCATGTTTGGTGGGCGGGCGTCGGGGGTTATTTCCTGGCGCGCGGGCTGAGAATTGGCCGAGCGGCGGCAGTTTTCGCCGCCATCGCCTTTATGTTCAGCGATGTTTTCATCGTCCACTTCGGCAATCTCAATCTCATTGCCGTGCTGAGTTGGCTGCCACTGGCGCTGCTGGGCGTGCATCGCACCCTCGAACAGGGCGGCTGGCGACCGGCGCTGGGGGCAGGATTGGCGCTGGGGATTGGCACTTTGGCCGGGCATGTGCAAATGACGTTGTTCAGCCTGATGACCGTGGCCCTGTGGGTGGGGTTGTGGCTGCTAATCAATCGAGATCGTTTTGGCGAACTTTGGCGTCCGGCGCTCAAGGCGATTGCCGTGCCGACGGTCATCGCCATCGGCATTATGTCGCCCATCCTGCTTCCTGGCCTTCAGGCTTCGGCGCTCAGCGCACGGACCGATTGGAGCTATGCCCAGGCGGTCGGTTTTTCCCTGTCGCCCGCCCAACTCATCGGCCTGATCATCCCCAATTTCTTCGGCAGGGGGCCAATGCTGCACTGGGGATTGTGGCCGCGGGTCGAAGTCGGGTACATCGGCATCCTCACCCTGGCGCTGGCGGTGATGGGCGTAGCGCTGCGCCGAGATCGCCTGACCTGGCTGCTGATCGGCTTGGCGAGCGTTTCCCTGGCGTTTAGCCTGGGCGTCTATAGCATCGTGCACGGCTGGTTCACCTGGCTGCTGCCCGGACTCGACCAGTTGCGAGCGCCGGCAAGGTTCATCTTCCTTTTTGATCTGGCGGTCGCATTGCTGGCCGCACGGGGCTTGCAGGCGATGATGGCGCAGTGGACAGCCCAGAGCCGTCGCATTTTCGATCAGGTATGGCGGGTGATGGGCTGGCTGTTGGTGCTGATCGTCGCCATCGGGCTGCCGGTTATTTATGCGATCCTGATCCTCACCCAAACCGCTGAAGCGGGGCTGCACTTGCGGGCCAGCGTCGGGGCGATTGCCCTGGTTGGATTCGCGCTGCTCTATCTGGCCAGCCTGAGCTTGCTTTTCGCCCGTCGGCGCGAATGGGTCAAGCCCGGACTTTTCGCCGGCCTGGCCATTCTCCTTCTCTTTATCGATCTGGCCTCATTGGGCGCGTACGAAGATATCTCTGAACAGGACCCCGCCGCCAACTACAATCGAGATGCAGTCATCCAATTCCTTGCCTCTGATCCCGACCTCTATCGCATCGATGCCCGCACCGATATCGATGCGCTCTGGCAGCCCGACACGGCGATGGTGCATGGGCTGGATGACGTCTGGGGCGTGGTGAATCCGCTGACTCTGGCGCACTACGAGGCTTTCTGGGAAAGCACGGGCAGCCGCAGCAGCGATCTGTATGCGCTGTTGAATGTAAAATATCTGCTTGGCCGCAAGGATGTGGAACTGGATTGGGACGCATGGGAACTCGCCTTTGACGGCGACCCCGAACTGAACGTCTATCGCAATCGTCGCGTCCAGCCTCGCGCACTGTTGTTGGGCCAGGCGACTCCTGTGCCCGATCTGAGCGCCGCCCAGGGTACGATTCGAGATGCCGGATTCATGCCTTTGCGGGTCGTCGTTCTGGAAAGCGGTGAGGCCCAGAGTGGCGCGGGCGGTGAAGCCGAAATCCTGGCATGGAACACGAACGATGTGCTGATCCGCACGGAATCATCTGAACCGGGCACCTTGCTGGTGGCGCAGACCTGGTATCCCGGCTGGCAGGCCCGCGTCGATGATGGCCCCTGGCAGCCGGTGCTACGGGCGGACAGCGTCTGGCAGGCCGTGCAGTTGCCTCCAGGTCAGCACGAAATCTCAATGCGTTTTCGGTCGAACCAATTTGTTGCGGGCTTGATCATCGCTGCCGTTGTACTGATTTTGGCACTGGCGGGCATTGCCTTAGCGGGACGAGGACAACAAAAACGCCCCTCCGATTAGAGGGGCGTTGTGATCAGGGATCTGGGCTGGTCGAGAATCTATTGGGCCAGCGTTTGGATGTAGGAAATGATGTCGGTGATCTGATCCTCGGTTAACGAATCGCCGTAGGTTTGAGGCATTAAAGGCGAAAACCCTTTTACGATACGCGCTGTCGGGTTGACAATCGACTCATGCAGGTACGCGTCGTCAGCCACGGCGGTTGTGCCATCCTCGAATTCGGTGGTGCTGCCATACAGCCCTTGCCATGTGGGGCCGACCAGGACACTGCCATCCGTGGAATGACAGCCCAGACAGGCGTTACCCTGGGCGAGGGCTCGACCATTTTCAGGCCCTAACGGCCCTTCAGGCTGCGTCGCCGGTGTGGCGCCTGTGGCATCGCCAGCGGCGCCCGGATTCTCCAGATAGTCGATGATGGACTGGATCTCGACTTCGGTCATCGTGAACCCGAAACCGACGGGCATATTGCCTACCGCGTGTCCGCCCGAACCGAATGATTCGGGGTTGATGATCGATTGGTAAACATAGTCCCGACCGAATTGCTCAACCACGCCTGTCAAATTGGGACCGACCGTCCCGGTCGCCCCATCAAAGGTATGGCACTCGGCGCAACCGGCCGGACCCTGGAACATGTAACGGCCCAGCGCTGCGCTCTGCACGTCGCGCGGCGGCGCTTCAGCAATCGCCTGCGAAACGGGTTGCACAGGCTGCACGCCGCCGATGGCGATTCTGTCCTCTGCGCCGCCCCATTTCTTGCCGGGGTCTTCGCCCCAGTTCATGATGAAACTAGCCACTGCATGAATCTGATCGGGCCGGTATGGGCCGCCTGCAGCCGTACCCCAGGCAGGCATGACTGTGCCCACACGCCCGTAGGTGACTGTACCCTCGATATAACTGCGCAAATCACCCGACCAACCTCTCTCAATCAGTCGAGGCGGACGAGTTTGCCCTTCGGCATTGACGAGTAAATCAGCCGAGTTCAGGGCAGGACCAACCAGACCTTCGCCGTTGGCGCCATGACATGAAGCGCAGGCCTGGTAATAGATGTCAGCGCCCACTTCAATGTCGCGGCCAGTAAAATTGGCGGCGTAGGTGTCCATGCGATTATTTTCAACGGCGCCATAGTAGAGCAGGATTACGAGCATCCCCACCAATGCCGCCGTGGCCAGAATAAGCCGCGAAATACCATACATAACTCTGGTCTCCCGGATGCTCTAGAACTGGAATGGTTCCCAGTATAAGGAGCTTTCGTGTAAGTAGAAGGCTTTGATGAATTGTTTGCGAACGCCTTCCAACTGATCGTCGTAATCGATTTGGAAGCTGATGCGTTTCAAGTTCGGTTGCGTCGCTTCGACCTTGATACAACCAACGCCATTGGCCAAACCTTCATCAGAGGCGATTCGCTCATGAAAATCGAGGAGGACGCGTTCAAATTCAGATAGCGGAGTACTGCCGACGAACTTGTCGGTACAGTAGTTGCCTATCTCGATGTCGGACCAGGGGATTTCGCGCACTGGCCCCACGCCCTCTTCCGGCATGAATTCCTGCACAACCTCCTCCGCCGGCGGCGATTCCACAGCGTAGAGCGGCAAGCCCATATAGGAAAGCACCATGATAGAGGAGGCGAAGAAGAACCCGGCTGCCAGGGCGATGCGTCTATCTTTGCCGCGACGGCTGGGATTGTAGTCAATGTATGGGAGGATGAAGGTCAGCACGATTAAGATGCCGGGCACGACCAACCCCCAGAATATCTTGTCGCCGATCTTGAGCAACCCCTGGAGCCAGAAGAAATACCAGGGCGCCGTCGTATGTAGGGGCGTCTTGCCAGGGTTGGCCACGTGTTCCAACGCCGCATCATAGAAGAAAGCCGACATGGCGATCAGGATGAATGTGACCAGGCCGATCAGAGCAATCTCATCAATGGCGACATCCATGAGATAGTAGCGGCGCTTGTCGGCGGGAACGCGGTTGGCGGTATCCTGACCAACTTCCTCTTCCGAGGCCGGCAGAGAGATGCCGAAATGCACGACCTTGTAGTAATGGATGAAGAAGAAGAAGATCACGATCAGCGGCAGGACGAAGACGTGCAGTAGGTAGAAACGGAGCAAACCCCCGGCGCCAATGTCCGGCGCGCCACGCAGCAACAGGTTGATAAATTGGCCCACCCAATTCGGCTCATTGAACAGCGCCGTGCCCACGAATCCCAGGCCAGGTGGCGTTGGGCTCGCTTCCACCATGCTTGTGCCGATCGTCACCGCCCAAAACGCGAGTTGGTCCCAGGGCAGCAGGTAACCGGAAAAGCTGAGGAACAGAGTGGCGATCAACAGGATCACACCCGTCACCCATGTAAACTGCCGTGGTTTCTTGTACGACCCGGTCAGAAACGTCCTGAACATGTGCAGCACGACTATGATCACCATCGCTTCTGCGGCCAGGCGATGAACGTCTCGCATCAACTGACCCATGGGCACATTGGACAGGATACGGACCATATCCACATACGCGCGCTCAGGGGTCGGCGCGTACCAGATCATGAGAATGAGTCCCGTGATGATCTCGACTACGAAAAGGTAAGTGCTGAGAATGCCAAGGCGGAACGTGTGTCCGATCTTGGTCACGGATTCGTGATAATATGTGGGTTTGATATGAAGCCAGAAAGACTCGGAGTGCGGCTTTAGTCGCGGATTGGGCCGCTCCGGGTCGTCGCCGCGCAACATCTTGCGGAAATCGCGCCAGGGAATGCCGGCAGTGACGCGAGTAAAGGTTTCGTCAGCTTTGTCTGAAACTGCACCGCGTAGGCCGCGGCCTTTTGCGCCTGGAACTGCACTCATGGCTATGCCTCCACGTGAAGACTTGGATCTGAGGGCCGACCCAGTATCTTGCGGCCCGTATCAACTTTGTAAGTCAAGCCCTCTCCCGCAGTCACGTAACGATGAAGTTCGGTCGTCACATCGACCACAGCGCCGGTTGAGTCTTCAACCGCGACCACGAACTGATCGAGGTCACGAGCAGCCGGGCCTTTGATGTTACGCCCAGCCTGATTGAATTTCGAACCATGGCAGGGACATTCAAAACGCTCGGTCTGGTCCTTCCATTCGTACAGGCAGCCCAGATGGGTGCAGACCTTGTAAAGCGCAATCATGCCCTCGCCCGTAAAGGCGTTCGACCACCAGAACTTGCCAGCCAACATATCGTCGGGCTTGGCGCCTTCGGCCGGGATAGAGGTCATGGTGAAAACGCCGCCAAACTCGCCCGCCTTGAATCGCGGATAGGCAAACCAGAGTGTGGCGACGCCGCCCTGCAAAGCGATTAGCGCCAACGCCCCGCCCCAGGCGTAAGTCAGAAACTCGCGCCGGTTGACGGCCAGCCTGTCCTTCTCAGGCGCTTCCGCCTGGGGAAGCTGCTCGATGCCGCTGCGAGGCGATACGGTGACAGCCCGTTGCATAAGTTCCGCTTCCCGCGCTTTGCGGCTGGCGCCAGCTTTTTCGGATGTCTTGCGCGTCTGAAAGCGCTGTGCCGCCTCGGAAACTTCCGCATCGCCGCTTTCGTCCGCTTTTTCAGCAGACTTTGCCGATGTCTCAGTCGCTGCTGCGGCAGTCTTCGCTGCAGCTCTGGCTTTGGCAGCGGCGATCCGTTCCTCCCTCGTCATTTCCGCTGTTGATTTCGTTTCGATGTCAGCCATGAAATTCAGCCGCCCTCAATGTTCTTGGTGATGATGGTCGAGTTGCCGCCTCATTATTTTGAGGCAAATAAGAACGCCCCAATAGCGGGGGTTACAGAGATTCAAGTATAGCATGTGCAAAAAAACAGTGTCAAAAAGTGACAAAACTCACGAGTCTAACGACTGTTCTCGCGAGTCTTGCCCCGTCATCGATGACAGGGACATTGTGCAGGGTAGCACGGTGCGTCGGGAGGGACTGCAATTGAATATCCAATGAGCGCCGCTTCTCAGCTTGCAGCAGTTCACCCTGACGAATAATCTGCTCACGTAAAAGCGCCAAACATTCCAATGTCCGTCTTATGGCATGGCGGCTTTGAGCGAGATCAAATACAGTAGGCGAACGGATTCCTCAGTTTTGTTTGCGTAATCGTAATCTGCGCAACTAGCGGATGAGAAAGAGACAAGGTGAACTCATTCCATGAGACAAACCAGAATACGCAATTGCCCGTTTTTCGGGTTATACTGTAAAATAGCTGCACGTTAAATCTTATCCCCCCATGTGTTAATGATTATTGGGAAACATCTCAAGACGTATTTGTCTGAGAAAAATGTGAAATCTCAATCTTGCACAATTTACGGCCGGAAAGCCCATAAGTCGTTTCGCTCGATGAAAATGATGACTTTGCGATTCTCCCGCTCATTTTGGGTTCGATGTTGTCTGGCGGCCTTGCTGGCCCTGGCCGTCGTCATCCCCGGCCTGGGTCTGCTTGCGCCCACCGCCAGCTATGCTGCGGTCAGTTGTTCGAACTTGCTGCAAAACAGCGATATGGAGAGCAACAGCGGCTGGTTATTCGGCTTTACCGCAGTGCCGGGAAGCTATTCAACGGCGGAATCGGTCAGCCCGACGCGCAGCGCTCGCCTGGGCATTGCCAGCGGATCCAATGCAAACAGTTTCTCCTCGATGAGACAGCAGGTCACGGTGCCGAACGGGGTAGAACTGAAGTTAAGGGTGAAGGTATTTCCTCTGAGCCAACCCTACGATGGCAATGATCTGCAAGAGATCCGCATCCTGGATGCTGCCGGCAGCGCCACATTGAAGCAGCTTTGGAGCGGCGTCAGCAATTCTGGGACCTGGCAGGACTTGCAGTTCGACCTGAACGAATTCATGGGTCAAACCATCACCGTCTATGTCAATGTCTTTAATAATGGCGCGGACGGGAAAACGGCGATGTACGTCGACAATCTCGGACTGCGATTCTGCATTGACGACGGGCCGACCTCGACGCCCACGAGCACGACAGAGTTCGTGACAGCGACGCCGACCCCCACCTCTGAAGTCGTCACAGCGACCCCCACGTCTATCGTTGTGACAAACACGCCCACTCCCACACAAATGCCCGGATTTGTCACCGCCACATCCACCCCCGTCGTCGTGACAAACACACCCACCCCCACGCATACCCCCGGATTCGTGACGGCCACATCCACGCCAATCGTCGTCACCAATACGCCGACCCCCACGCAGATCATCGTAACAAACACCCCGACGCCTACAAGCCCCCCGGGGGTCATCACCGCCACACCCACTTTCAGCTTTGTCACTAGCACGCCCACGGCCACGCCAACCTGGATAGTTATTACAAACACGCCAGGCCCAGTCCCCACCTATACATCCATCCCGCCATCGCCGGGTGGCGAATGCAAGGAATGTCTGCGGAATGTGAGTTTTGAGAATTGGCAGTCCTGGTATTTTGGAAAGACCGTGTTGCGGGGCGGCTATTCTGGCGCTCAGCACTTTACGGGCGTCCGCTCGGCAGCTCTAGGTCGAGTAAATACCAGCCAGCCAAACTACAATTCATATTCATCTGTCCGCCAGAAGGCGGCTTTGCCACGCGGCCCTTGGCGCACCGCCACCCTGACCTTCCACCATTACACGATCTCGGACCTCGAATACGGCGATTACCAGGAATTGGTCATCCTGGACGCAAATTCGGGACGCACCCTGGAAGTGCCCTGGCGTGTCAACCGCAACGATCAGACATGGTTGGAAGAAGAAATCGATCTGACGCGCTATCTTGGCCGATCCATCATCATTTATTTCAATGTCTTCAACCAGGGAGGCAGCGGTTCGGCCGGAATGTATGTCGATGAGGTCACACTCAGCATTTGCGGCGGCAGCGGATCAGGCGGCGGCACATCCCCCATCCCCACGCCGCAACCACCCGTGCAGGATTTTGCGCCCGAAGTCAGTAATCCGGAATTGGATGATCTCGTCGCTACGGCAACCAGCCCCGGAGCGATCATCATTTCGGGGACGATCGATGGCGTGCCGCCCGTGGACGATCTGCTCGACGCGGACGCGCTTGCCACCATCGACGCATCAGGCGTATTTAGTTCCGTGATCACGACGCCGACGCCTGAAGCGATTGTCCTTACACTCGAACCCACAGCCGATCTGCCTGCCACGGTAGAGGCTTCGTTGACCCTGACGCCAGAATCTGGCCGTAATGACAATTCAGGCGGATCGTCCGATGGGGATATGCCTTTTTGGCGGCGATTACTGCAACCGGCGATCTGTCTGACACTGATCATCGTTGCGGTTGTGCTCTTTGTGATCATTCGATTCATCACGGGCTTGATGAACAGGGAAAGCCATCAAACGTAGCCTCAGATGCAGTAGCCGTAACGCCTATTACTGCACCCATTACCAGATCGATCATAATAGGTTTGTCATAATGCCCGCCGCGTTGAACGGCGGGCTTCCTGTGCCTTCGAGCCAATACACTTCCCGTTACGTCGCTTCATGACCTCCGCCACCGTTATCACATCGCCCGCCTCGGTCCACCGCAACGAATCAGGATTCGACGTCCTGCATTCGGAGTGGAACGAGCTGCTTGCCGCCAGCCGTTTCAATTCGTTGTTCCTGACATGGGAATGGCAGACGACCTGGTGGCAAAGCCTGGGTGAGGGCGAATTACTCACACTGGCTTTCCGCGACGCTTCGGGCAAACTCATCGGCGTCGCCCCGTTTCACTGCACGTATGAAAATGGCAGACGAATTATCCGGCTGACCGGCAGCGTCGAGATCGCCGATTATCTGGATGTGATCATCGCCAGAGGCCGCGAAGCCGAAGTCTATGCGGGCATGTTGGATTTCCTCGCCTCGTCCGATGCGCCGGCATGGGATGACGTCGATCTCTGCAATCTGCACGAATCCTCTCTCGCACATCAGTTATTGCCCGATCTGGCTTTGGCAATGGGATTGAAGGTCGATATTGTGCAAGAAGATGTTGCACCAGTCCTGACTTTGCCCGCTTCTTTCGATGATTATCTGGATAGCCTGGACAAAAAACAACGGCATGAGATCAGGCGAAAGCGCAATAAGCTGGAGCGCGAGGCGAAGGATTGGCGCTGGTTTACCGTGGAAGGCGGGGCTGACCTCGACGTTTGGGTTGAGAGATTCCTTGAATTGCACCAGATGGCGTCCACAGCCAAAGAGGACTTCATGACCTCCGAGATGGCTTCGTTCTTCCATCGCATCGCCCGCATGGCGGCAGCGCAGGGTTGGCTGTCCCTTTCATTTATCGAGATCGAAGGCGAGCTGGCGGCGACGATGCTCAATTTCGATTACGACAATCGCATCTGGGTGTATAATTCCGGTTACAATCCCTCAGCGTATGGCGCCCTAAGCCCCGGCATTGTGCTAAACTCGTATTTGATCGAAGATGCCATCGTTCGCGGCAGGCGTGAATTCGATTTCCTGCAAGGCAATGAGGTCTACAAGTACCGTTTTGGCGCTGTTGATGCCAAAGTGATGCGCGTCAGCCTCAGCCCCTGAACCCGGAGTAGCCATGCGCATCTGTATGCTCAGCGTCCATACCTGCCCTCTGGCAGCGCTCGGCGGCAAAAAAACCGGCGGGATGAATGTCTATGTGCGGGATTTGGCCAAAGAATTCGCCAGACGGGGACACCACGTCGAGGTTTTCACGCGCTCGCAGGACGCCTGCGCTCCTCGTATCAGCCACGAGCTTGGCCCGACCTGCCGTGTCATTCATATCCCCGCCGGCCCTGAAACCCCGACCAGCACCGACGCCGTGTACGACTACCTGGACGAATTCGTGGAGGGCGTTCTGCAATACGCCAGAGACAACGACCGGCATTACGATCTGATTCACAGCCACTATTGGTTGTCGGGACTGGTGGCGGAACGACTGCGCGAGGCGTGGGGCGTGCCGATCGTGCAGATGTTCCACACGTTGGGCCACATGAAAAACGACGTGTTCGAGTTCACCGGTGAACTGGCAAGCGACATTCGCATCGATGCCGAAACCGCTATCATCCATTCAGCGGACCGCATCACCGCCGCCAGCCCGCTGGAGAAATCGCAGATGGTGTTGCGCTATGGCGCCAGACCCGATCAGATTTCGGTGGTGCCGTTGGCGGTCAATCATCAGCGATTCCATCCCATTCCCCAGGCAGAAGCGAAAGCCTATCTCGACATCCCTCCTGAGAAACGCGTCGTGCTTTATGTCGGCCGCATCGAACCGCTCAAGGGCGTGGACACGCTTTTGCAGGCCATGCGTGATGTGTTTACGGTCTGGCCCAGTTGTCGCGGCCAATTGTGCCTTGCCATCATCGGCGGCGATGCCAACGTCCCCCGCTCGCAGATGTCCGAGGAGATGGTGCGTTTGCAGGATTTGAGCAAGGCTTTGCAGATGGAACATCTTACGGCATTTTTGGGGAAACGGAATCAGGAGATTCTCCCCTATTATTATTCGGCTGCCGATGTCGTCGTCATCCCCAGCCACTATGAATCCTTCGGACTGGTGGCATTGGAAGCGATGTCGTGCGGCACGCCCGTCATCGCCTCCCGTGTGGGCGGCCTCAGTTTCACCGTCGTCGAGGGCGTAACGGGTTATCAGGTGCCGGATGGGGATCACGAAGTGATGGCCGACCGCATCCTGCGCGTCTTGCGAGATGACGAGTTGCGGCGGCAGATGGGCGAGCAAGCGCATCAACTCGCTTCCTGCTACAGTTGGCCTGATGTCGCCGAGCAGTTGGAGCGCATCTTCAAAAGCCTGACGCCGGGCGTGGTCGAGGAATCCGTGTGGGAAGGACGCCCCAGTATCCTCGCTTACTGAACATGATGTCCAAAAACCATACGCAGATTCGAGCGCTGATCCGCGATGAACTGAGCGGGTGCTGGTGGCAGTTCGAAAATCCGGTTGTTGTTCTGGTTGCCGCCAACCTGGACGATGTACTTCCCGTTTTGCAGGAAGTCGTCGATGTCGTGGACAGGAGGGGTCTTTTCGCCACCGGCTTCATCAGTTATGAGTCGGCCCCGGCCTTTGACTCTGCCCTGGTTGCCCACAAAGCCCAGACAATCTGGCCTCTTCTCTGGTTCGCGCTCTTCCCCCCGCCCCAGGTACTATCCATCCCGCCGCTGCCGGTAACGACCGATTACCGCCTGACAGCCTGGCAGTCCACACTTTCAGCGTCCGACTACGAGCAAAAAATCGAGCGGATCAAACAGCACATCGCCAGGGGCGACACCTATCAGGTGAATTATACCTTTCGTTTGCGCTCGGAGTTTGGCGGAGATGCTTTTACGCTCTTCACCAAGCTCCAGCAGGCGCAGGTCGCGCCGTTGGCGGCATTCATCGAAACCCCTGACTTTGCGCTTTGTTCGGCCTCCCCCGAACTTTTCTTCCGGCTCGATGACGAAAACATCCTTTCGAGACCGATGAAGGGAACCGCCCCCCGTAGCGCCGACGCCACCGAAGATGAGAATTTGCGGCGCGGGCTGTGGGCCTCGCGCAAGGATCGAGCGGAGAATGTGATGATCGTGGACATGATCCGCAATGACCTGGGACGAATCGCCCGAACCGGAAGCGTTCATGTCCCGCGGCTGTTCGAGGTCGAGCACTACCCCACCGTGTGGCAGATGACCTCCTCCGTGGCCGCCCGCACGACGGCATCGCTCCCTGAGATTTTGCGGGCGCTGTTCCCCTGCGCTTCCATCACCGGCGCGCCCAAAGTGCGCACGATGTCCATCATCGCTGATCTGGAAGACTCGCCACGCGGCGCGTACACCGGCTGCATTGGCTACATTGCGCCGGAGCGCCAGGTGCAATTCAACGTCGCCATTCGCACGGTCGCGATCGATCGGCGTTCCGGTCGGGCTGAGTACGGGGTGGGCAGCGGCATCGTCTGGGATTCGGATGCCGTATCGGAATATGCGGAATGTGAGACCAAGGCGCGGATATTGCAGGGGTTGACGAGGGCGACGATCACGTCGCCAGAGTTGATGCAGGTCACAGCGCCAGCCTGAGACGCGCGGCTGGCTTGTCTCACATCGATTACGATTGCGAAAATTTCATGTGGGGCCGGGCGGGAATTCAAGTCGTTTTCATGTGCGTGTGCTATGCTTCAGATGTACTTCCCGTCGGCAGTTTCACTGCCATCTGCGCAATAGAGGGTCAGCGCAGTTGACCCCACGGACGAAAACGGGCAGAATACCCGATACCGCGGCGACAAAACTTAGTTTGCCGCCCTAATCTTTTCGGAACTATTGGATGATCATGTTAGCGATTTGTCGAGGCAGCCTGTGACACAACAATTAAACGCTGCCGTCATTGGTGTGGGTGCGATGGGGGCCAATCATGCCAGGGTCTATGCGCGCATGCCCACGACGAACCTGGTCGCCGTCGCCGATCTCGATCCCGACATCTGCGACCGGGTGGCCCGCACCTATAAAGCGACCGCTTACAGCGACTATCGCCACATGTTGGAATCCGAAAAGCTCGACCTGGTGACGATCGCCCTGCCGACTCATCTGCATTGTCAGGCGGCATTAGAAACAATGGCTGCCGGCATTCACACGTTCGTGGAAAAGCCTCTGGCCGATTCCGTCGCCCATGCTCGCACCATGATCGATGCCAGCCACGAGCACGAGATTCTGTTGGGGGTCGGGCATATCGAGCGCTATAACCCCGCGGTCATCGCCCTGAAACAACGTCTGGAAACCGGGCAGTTGGGGAAAATCTACCAGATCCATGCCCGCCGCGTCGGCCCCTTCCCGCCCCGAATCCAGGACGTGGGCGTCGTCTTCGATCTGGCCACGCATGAACTCAACGTCATGGAATACCTGGCCGGGACGGGCATCCAGAGCATTTCGGCGGAAGTGAAACGCACTCTGCACAATGATCACGAAGACCTCGTATCCGGCATTGTGCGCCTCGAAGATGACATTGTGGGCGTGCTCGACATCAATTGGCTGACCCCAACCAAGATTCGCCAGCTTTCCATTTTGGGCGAACAGGGCATGTTCCTCGTCAATTACCTGACCCAGGAACTGTGGTTCTACGAAAATCGTTCGGCTCAGGATCGTTGGGATGGGCTGGCCACGGTCGGCGTCAGCGAGGGCAGCGTGATCAAATATGAGTTGGAGCGGGTGGAGCCGTTGCGGGCAGAGCTGGAAGCCTTCGTGGACGCAGCCATCAATGGGTACAACGGGCTGGTCAATGGCGAAGAGGGTTTGAGAGCCGTATATCTGGCCGAGCAAATGCTGCGAGCCAGCCGCGAGCGTAAGGTGGTGACATTGCCGCCCTACAAACCGATCCCCGCTCTGACCAGAGCCGCAAGCTCGAATGGATCTAAGCGGTAAAAGCATACTGGTCACTGGCGGCGCCGGATTTATCGGCAGCCACCTGGTCGATAGACTGATCGACGAAAATCCGGGGAATCTGGCTGTCGTCGACAATCTCTGGCTGGGCCGGTTGGCGAACCTGGCGCAGGCGCGGGAACGCTATCCGGGTTTGCGATTTTATCAGGAAGATGTGGCACGTGAGCGCGCCATGGCCGCCATCTTCCGGCGTGAAGAAACGGAGATCGTTTTCGATCTGGCGACCATCCCCCTACCGGCATCGCTAAAACGGCCCAAGTGGAGCGCCCGCCAGATCTACGATATGGCGCTGAATATGTGCGAACTGGGCAGGCGCGGGTATTTCGGGCGCTTGATCCATTGCTCAAGCTCGGAAGTCTACGGCACCGCCGCCTACGCGCCGATGGATGAGATGCATCCTTTGCTGGCGCGCACGCCCTATGCCGCGGCCAAAGCCGCCGCCGACCTGCTGGTGCAGAGCTACCAGCACACTTTCGACCTGGAGGCGACGATCGTGCGGCCCTTCAACAACTATGGCCCGCGGCAGAATGATCAGAATTACGCCGGCATCATCCCCATCGTGGTGCGCCGCGTCCTGGCCGGAAAGCCGCCGGTTATTTTCGGCAATGGAGAACAGACCCGAGATTACAGCTTCGTCACCGATGTGGCGGATGGGATCGTCCAGCTTGCCCGCAGCGAAGCGACCGCCGGGCAAACCCTGAATCTGGCATCCGGCCAGGAGATCACGGTCAATGATCTCGTCCACGGCATCGCCGCCGCCATGAATTACGATGGCCCCATCGAATACGCGCCGGAACGACCGGGCGATGTGCGCAGGCATCTGGCGGATGTCACGCGGGCGCGGGCGTTGATTGGGTACCAGCCCAGGACGGAACTCCGTTCGGGCTTGCAACAGACCGTCGATTGGTATCTGAATACGGCCTGAGCCGGGGCCGATAGCGCGTCCAGCGGATCGATTGAAGCGATGAAAATCCTCGTCACCGGAGCCGGTGGGTTTGTCGGATCATGGCTGTGCGACGCGCTGGCTGCGCATGGGCATCAGGTTGTCGGCTTCGACGTGCGGGCTGGCGAAACAGCCGGGGTGAGCGAATGGCATTCGGGCGATGTCACCGATCTGGCCAGCCTCATAACCGCCGCCGCGGGATGTGACGCGATAGCCCATCTGGCTGTCCTCCCTCTCTTTCGCAGCAGCGACGATCCTGTCTCCGACCTGACCGTCAACGCCCTGGGCACATTGCAGGTTTTGCGCGCGGCCCAGGCCGCAGGCGTGCGCCGATTTCTGTTGACCTCGACCAGCGCCGTCTATGGCGCCAGCAGCGGCTGCCTGAGTGAAGACGCACCTCTACGTCCATTATCCCCTTACGGCGTCAGCAAGGCGGCGGCGGAAGCTTATTGCGGATTGTTCGCCCGAACGCATGATTTGCAGACGGTCGTGCTCCGAGTCTTTCAGGTTTTCGGACACAGCCGCACCGGTGATCTGCGCATCACGGTAGATGGGCACTTTCTGCGGGCGGTGTTGCAAGGACAGTCGCCGGTCATTCAGGGCGATCCCGATCGCAGCTATGATTTCGTGCACATCGCCGATGTGGTATCGGCCATCCGCCTGGCCCTGGAAACAGATTTGCCGCCCGGACTCGTGCTGAATATCGGCAGCGGCAAGGCGACCACGCTGGCGCAACTGGCCGATTGGTGCATCGCAGCCGCTAATCTTTCCCTGCGGCCTGAGCTTCAGCCCGGCTCACCAGCCTCGCCCGGCCAGTGGGCGGACCTCAGCCGCACGCGCCAGAACCTGGGCTGGCAGGCCCGCTATGATCTGGCGGAATGGATTCGGGCCACTCTGCAAAGTCATCCCCAGCCGCCCACGGGTTTCGAGCCATGGGACTGACAGACGAAACTATGGGTGACTTCCAACTGCTGGAATCCATGTTGTGGACGCCGGAGTCCGGCTTCTTTCTGTTCGAGCGCCACATGTCCAGGCTGCAGGCGGCAGCCGATTATTTCGGCTTCGCCCTCGATCTGGCAATGGTCGTGCAGGAGGCGTCGGACTATGCCTGGCATCTGACCGGCCAGCCGCACAAGGTCCGCCTGCTGGTCAGCCGCGACGGCGAAAGCGCATGGCAGGCCGCGCCCATCCCTGCCGGAACCGGCGACAACGCCCCACGCGTCGCCCTGTTGTCGCAACCGCTCGACACCAGTTCGCCATTCTTCCGATTCAAGACCACCTATCGCCCCCACTACGACCGGGCGTTGGCCTCATTCCCC
>JAGFJG010000132.1 GCA_024102915.1 Caldilineales bacterium | reverse complement strand
GGGTGGGCTTGCTTGGTGCGGTGGTTGTGTGGGTGGGGGTTTGGGTTGGGGGTTTGGTTGGGGTGGCGGTGGGAGGGGGTGTGGGCGTGCTTGTCGCGGTGGGGGTGGGTGTGGGGGTGTTGGTTGGGGCGTTGGTTGGGGTGGCCGTCGCAGTGGGGGTCGGCGTGCTTGTCGCCGTCGGGGTGGATGTTGGGGTGTTAGTTGGGACGTTGGTTGGGGTGGCCGTCGCAGTGGGGGTATGCGTGCTTGTCGCGGTCGGGGTGGATGTTGGGGTGTTAGTTGGGACGTTGGTTGGTGTATTAGTTGGGACGTTGGTTGGGGTGTGGGTGGGTGTCGAAGTGGGAGTATGCGTCGGTGTCGCAGTCGGATCGGGTCCGCTGACTGCTTGCATCGCTGCCCCCAGATCCAGCGAGCCAGCGCCGTACAAATTCACATCCCCTTTATCGATGGCCGTCGATAACAAGATCGATTTGATCTCGGCCGGCGTCAAGGCTGGGTCAAGGCTGAGCAGCAGCGCCGCCGCGCCGGAAACATGCGGGGCCGCCATCGAAGTGCCGCTCATGAATTGATAAGCGCCCGTCGTCCCTGATGTCCAGATCGTGCTATAAACGGTCGCGCCAGGGGCCATCAGGTCAACGTTCGAGCCATAATTGGACAGCGACCAACGGGTGTTCTGATAGGTCATCGCCCCGGCGGAGATCACATTGTCATACGAAGCCGGATAACGCAACACATTGGTGCCATCGTTGCCCGCGGCAGTCACCACAACCACGCCATTGCTGACGGCATATGTAACGGCATTGCGCAAGGCCTGCGAATCGATAGAACCTGTCAGGCTGAGGTTGATCACATCGGCCCCCTGATCAACCGCCCATGCAATGCCAGCAGCCACATCAGCCCACCAGCCCGACTTGTCCGCGCTCAGAACCTTGACGGGCAAGATTGACGAACGACCGGCAATGCCCGAAATGCCGATGCCATTGTTCAGCCCTGCCAGTGCGATACCGGCGACATGCGTGCCGTGGCCGTTGTCGTCATTTGTGTTCGTATTTTCAGCCACAAAATTGTAGCCAGGCAGTATTCGTCCAACGAATTCGGGGTGCGTGGCATCGATGCCGGTATCAGCGATGGCGACAACAAGGGATGGATCGCCCAGTGTGAAACCCCAGGCTGTGGCGGCGTTGATCTGCTGCGGGCCGTAAACTTTACTGGGCTCGGAATAATAGGGATCGTTGGGCGTCAGCGGCGCCTGAGTAAAGGTGAGAGAATCCCACTCAGTGTAGTCCACGCGAACGTCAGCATCGAGCACAGTGCGCAACACCGGCGTGGCTGAATCGATCACCGCCAGACAAATCGATTCCGTCACACGGACGACAGTGGCGCCCCCATAACCGGCAACTAATGCGTGCAGCCAGGCGAGGTCGATGCAGGGGCTGGTCAGGCCGACCACCAGGCGTGAGGCGGAAATAACATTGGCAAAGCCGCTATCCAGGCCCGCCAACGTTTCATTCGTATTGAGATAGACATCGGTCGGCTTGCCGCCGTCGGTGGTGCTGGCATAGCCCGCGGGCAGTGTGGATTCGTCGACACGGATGCAATAGGGGCCAGCGGGCAGCGCCGAAAAGGAATAGACGCCGCTGGCATTGGAGAAAAAGGTAGTCAGTGGCGCTCCGCTGATCGCCCCGCACTGCCCGGCATATAGGCGTATGCCGATCCCGGTCAGCGCACTCTCCCCGACATCCCAAACTCCGTCCCGGTCGGCGTCGTCCCACACACTGCCGCCAATGCTTCCGGAACCACCCGCCGCATAAAAACCTGCATCCAGATCGAGATTATTGCTGCCCGGCGACATCGTGGCGGCAGCGCGGGCTGTAGCGCTGTTGAAATCGCTATCAATGCCATCGGGAGCAGCGTCCTTAGGGCTGTAGCTCAGACCCGCCAGCGGCCCGCTCGCCAGGAAATTGCTGGCTGCCACCTTGACTTCATATTCGTTGGCGTCGGTAGCGAAGAAGTAATAGCCCTTGAGATCGGTCGTCGTCTCGGCCAGCTTCGTGGCTCCGCCCTGCAAATAAAGTTCCATGACCACGCCGCCAATGCCCGGCTCGCCCAGGTCTTGCGCCCCATTGCCGTCCATGTCCAGCCATACCAAATCACCTAATGCGCCCGCCCCGGTCGTCGCGCTGAAACCCGTCCAATCGCCGCTGCCTAAAGCCGATTCCAACACCACGGCAACGGTAGCCTTATCGACCAGATAGAAATTATCATCCGCCCCAACCGCCAGCAATTGGCCATTGTTGCGGAAAGAAATCCCGGTCATATCGCTGGCGAAACCGCCCACCACATGGCTGTCGCCCGTAATCGTGTCGATGCGGATGAGAACCATGCTGCCGGGAGAACCGGCCAGCGCATACATCTGCCCGGTCAGCGGGTCGATGGCGATGTCGATGATATCGTCGGGCACGCCGGGGCCGGTGATCAGGGCGTAATCCACGCCAGCGCCGAATTCGTCGGGGATGATGGCGCCGGTGTTCGGGTCAATCCGCACCAGCAGGTCGGGTGCGCCGCTGCGGCTTTGCACGCCATACAAAGCGCCCGAACTGAAATCAAAGGCGACGGCCACAACATCGTCGATCAGGATCGTGCCGACCGGGCCATCGGCGGAACCATAGGGCTGGGCCAAAGCGCTATATGCGCCCGTGCTCAGATCGAGCGTGCCAAGCTGGTTAGGCGTGGTGGCATACAGAGTGGAGCCGCCCGGCGCCACTGCCACGGCCGTGAGATTATTGACGCCCGTTGACCCCACCGTCTCCTTAGCCCCGCCGTTGCCGATCTGGCGCACAACTTCATCGGTCGCTCCGCCTTTGCCATCGATCAAAATACGAGTATCCGCCGCCATCGCTGCCGATATGGCGACAACCCCGCTAAGCACATCACTGTTGGCCTTAAACGCACTGTTCTTGACATCATAGATCATGCCGGTCACATCGAATTGGCCGGGCGAGTGCACAGTGACAGTGTAAGTCATGACAATGGAAGAGCCGCCGACCGCGCCGCCCGTGTAGTTTTCCGGACCAACACAGCTGAGGTAGCCGACGCTGCCAGGGATGTTGTTCCAACCGCAGCCATCGGCATAGATCTTATCATTGGTCGCCCCGGAGGGGGCGGCATAGACGACATCGATATCGTCGATCCGGAAAACCGAGGCGGGCAGAGTGAGAAAGGTCTCCACCTGGTCGCGTCCCTGTGTCGGCATTGACGCTTCGAGGATGTATTGATACGTCCCGCCCACAGCGATTGAGGCCGGCCCCGTGATATCGACGATACTATTACTCTGCTGCGCGCCCAACCCTTTCACATAAAGCTCGCGTGGGGTCGGCGTACTGATCGTGCTCAGTCCGTCGGCAGTGGCAGTAATGTGATACCTGCGAGCTGTATCAAAGGCGCTCGTTGTCCGGGCGATGACGACATCAAAATAGAAATCGACGCACGCGCCCGCCGCCAGCGTTCCCCGCGTCTGTGTGCTGTCGCCCTGCAAGTTAAGATAACTGTTGGCGCTATCCCACACGAACTCCGCCGTCACATTCGTGGCCGCGCTGGAACCGGTGTTGCACACCCGCGCACCCACCGGGAAAACATTGATCCCGGCATTGACATCATTATTGATCAGCCCGATCACGTTCCACGTCACCGGCGTGATCGTCAACACAGGCGCGGCCTGCACCCAATGTGAGACCCCCGACAGCAAAGCCGTCATCGCCAGGGCGATGACGGCCAAACGAACAACAAAATACTTCAAATTTTTCATCAGGTATTGCAACAATCAGTCAACTTCAGACGCGCTAGCCAAAACACCACGCGAAGGGACGAACGGTCGCTTCGTCATTGTTCGCCCTATCGTCTGTCTGCGTATGTCGCCGAGGCATATACGCAACGTCGTCTCTAAAGCGCCGGACATGAGCTAGTGTGAAAGAGTCGGGAGGAAGATGCGAAAATGCAACGCGCTTTCCGTTGGAATCGGGCCGAATAGTTCGCCGCCGGGCAGAACCTGCAACTTGTACCAGAAGGACATTTCTGGGGAAGCGCTCTCGTCTATCCAGGCATAGGAGAATCCGTCTGAGAAATTTTTGGCTGGAATCAATGGCGAGACCGCGCGAAATACGCCGTCACTCGCCGACGCCCGCAGGACGATAAACCCGTCCAAATCTTTCTCCGCTGAGGTGGTCCAACTCAATTCCGTCCCGCGCTGTAAAGATGAAGCCGTGAAGCTGGTCAACTGTACGGCAGTAGGAAGCACGAAACCAAAATCAGCGTCGGTATAGATTTGCCCAGCAATCACCGATACTTCCAGGGGTGATGCAGAACTGCGCAGTAAAATGCCAATCGAATGCGGAGCTTCTACTCGATAGGAGCCGGGCAGAAGGTTCGTGAATGCATAATCTCCATTGCTGGAGAAAGTCGTTATCACCTCCAGCGTGGAGAGATTGGTCAACGTGATCGGCACATCGCCCACGCCGATATCCTCGCCGATATCCTGCGCGCCATTGCCATTAAAATCGATATAGACGAAATCGCCGATAGCCGCAGGGCGAACATACCCAAAATCCGCCGTGAGATTCGTCTCAATCAAGTTCAATGTGACCGGGTAAGGCTGCGCCTGGTTGTTGTCGTTTTGTCCAGGGTTTGGGCCAGGCGCGCTGGGACGATAGCCGTCAAGAACGCCAAAGACATCCGTAACCCGCACCTCGTAGTCATCGAGCGGCAGATCGGTGAACAGATACATGCCATAACCGCCGGTGGTCGTGTTCGCCACTGGGCTGCCATTCGACCATACTTCCAGCGTAACGCCAGCTATTCCGATGTCGCCTGCGATGGGGTTAAACAGACCGTCGCCATCGTTATCCTCCCAAACCAGATCGCCGATCAAACCGGGATCGGGATCATCGCCCCCGCCGGTGACCTCAAACTCACGATAACCGAAGTCAGCGGTCGTGTTCATGGCCCCTTCACTCAGGTTAATGGCATAGGGCTGCGCCTGATTGTTGTTATCCTGACCAGGGTTCGGTCCTAAAGCGCTGACCTTGAAATACCTCAACCGATCGAGCGTATCGGTTACTCGCAACAGATAATCGCCAGGCAGTAACCCTTTGAACAGATAATTGCCGCTAAGATCGCTGAGGACAGCGATAATCGGATCGCCCACATCCCAAACGCCGTCGCTGCCCACGTCCCGGATGAGATTGACGCTGACGCTGCTAATGCCTGGTTCCAGTGGCGGCTCGTAGATGCCGTTGGCGATATCGTTGTCGGGCAGATCTTTCCAGATCGTGCCGCCAATCGAGCCCAATATGTCATCACCGCCGGTATAGCCGAAGTCGGCGTCCAGGTATTGCTCGCCGGCCATCACCGTCACCGTGTGAGGCACAGGCGTGGTGGGGGTCAGGCCAAATGGCGGGGCGGTGGGAGCCACGTTGTAGGAACCCGCGGGGACTTCGATCAGATATCGCCCATTCAGATCAGTTGTATCGCACGCGGCAATGCCGCCGCCAACCGGCGTAGCGCAAACCAACACGTCGATCAACACAGGCTCGAACGACTCGCGTATGGCATTCGAATTCACGTCCACCCAGACCAGATCGCCGATCAAGGCGTTACCAGGGCCGGGGACGCGCACATAGCCGAAGTCGGCGTCTCGATACAGATCGCCATAATCCAGTAAGATGGGCGGAGAAGGATCGGCGATGCTTTGCGGGCCGATGGTATGATAGTAGCCTGTAAGGACGCCGTTATCGTCGATTACATCTACGAAGTATTCGCCGGGCACGGGTGCATCCAGGCGATATGCCCCAAATATATCGCTCACTGTTGAGTCCACAAGGAAGTCGAGCGTAGGGTTGTAGATATGATCGCCGTTATCGAAATAGAGCCTGAGCGAAACATTGCCAAGCCCTGGCTCTCCCACATTTTGAATGCCATCGGCATTGCTGTCGTACCAGATGAAATCGCCAACCACAATAGCCGATGCTTTGAAACCGAAATCGGCGTTTTCATAATCCTCATTGATAGCCAGATCGACAGTCTGCGGGTTGGCGGTGGTGATCAGGTTGAATTGCGGCGGCAGCGTGGTCGTGTCCACCGTCACGGTGTAAGCGCCGGCGGGCAGGTCGAAGAAGCCGTAGTTGCCGTTGGCGTCGGTCGTATCAGTGATCACGATCCCCGCCGAGTTCTCTAATTTCACCACGACATTGGGAATGCCCGGCTCGCCTAAATCTTGAATGGCGTCGCCATCCCGGTCATCCCAAACGAAATCGCCGATGGAGCCTAAGGGGTCGAGGATGGTCACGTGGTCGGCGTCCGTCTCAGGCCCGATCATCTCCCCGGCTGCGGTTCTCGCCCAGACTGTGGCCGTATTCAGCGTGCGCCCATCTTGCAGATCGACAGTATCGGCCACCCCCACAAAAGCGGCGGTGATGGTGATGGGGGCGCTGCCCATAGGCAATGGCCCGAATCCCACGCCGGTTGCCCAATCGAGGATGCCGTCGTCGGCAGCGCTGTCGGCAGGGGGCGTCGTGGAAGCGGGATTGTAGCTGAGATGGGCAGGGTCATACGTATCTTGCAGGGTGACCGTGACCAGATCGGTGATGCCGATATTCTGCAGGACGATATCGAAAACGACCGGCTCGCCGGGCAACACGTTATCGGGGCTGGCGCGCGTCTTGGTGATCGAGATCTGCGGGCAGGCCAGCGCCATGTCGCTCAAGGTGGCGCCGACCAATTCCAACCGGGCTTCGGGCAGGCTCAAGACAGCCGATTCGATCTGGAAGGCGAACCAGGTATTTCCGGCGGGAATGGGGATATCGGCGAGTTGATAGCTGTCCCAATAGCCGTCGCCATTCTGATTATTGAAGCCGGAGAAGGGATCACTGATCTCGGTTGCGCCTGCTTCGCCGATGATATCGACATCGCTTGCCATCGATGCAACGGGCTTGAGCGGCGAGGCGTCGTCTCCGCCCAACAACCAGAGTGAATGTACGGCGGACTCGAAACCAGCGCCGCCCAGAAACAGGCGCAGGTCAGCCGTGCGGTTGATCGCAGCCGGAGCAAAGGTAAAGAAAACGGTGCTGAGGCCTGCGCTCGCGCCTTTACTCAAATCCAACCCCTCCACATGTCCCAGGTATGCTGGCGGCTGGGTCAGGTCTCGGTAGATCACAACCAGCTCAGCGCCGTTGGCGAAGTTGTCCAGGGAATCGATGCCGCTCAATGTGTAAGAGCCGTTCCCCGTAACGATGCCGCTGACGTCGGCGCGATGGCTATAGGAGAAATCGCTGACGCTGGCAAATACCGGTCCGCCCACGCGCCCGACACTGGCCGGTTGCACGCCCGCCAGCAGGATCGTGGGATCGCCGTCATGAAAATTGGGGTCGAACAGAGCCGGGTCATCCTCAGGCGTATTCCCGGCGTCGCTGCCATTCCAATACAGCCAGGCTTCCTCGACCACAGCGCCCGCGGGGATCCCGGACACCGTAAAGGTCCCGTGCAATGGCTCCGATGGGTCCGTCGGATCCGCCGCCCCAGCCGAAGTGTTGTCCAGCCCCAATCCCGCGCTGACGACCCCCAACCCGCCCGTCTCAGTGCACTGCCCTAAATCTCGCACCGAAAGCCCTTCAGCATCTCCCGCCCTAATTCGAGTCAGGTATTCACCTGGCAATGCCGCTACAAAAAACAAAATCAACAACGTGACGATTGCGAGCGCGCGAAACCGCGCTCTGATTTGGCGAGTCAATTTTCCGGTCCTTTGCTGGGTGGGGAGGAGATGCGCTGCACAAAAAGATCAGTTTGAGCAAAACTGAAGGCCAGCAGCGCTACAGACAAACCGCATTTATGTCCATTTTAGGACTGAACTTGACCGGTGACAATAGTTTTTCCTGACAATTACCTTACATTTGGATAATGTTTGTATTTTTGTGGGAGGATGAGAGGAATTTTCCGCCAGCGCTGCCCGCGATACGACGGGTGAACGAAATCACGGCTCATATTTCATGCCATAAAAAACGGCGTCCCTGCGTGACACAGGGACGCCGTTTGGGGAGACCGAAGAAATCGTAGGTTAGCGAGACAGGGCGGGCAGGAAGAGTCTGCGGTCGCCGTCACCCGGCAGTTCCCGGCTGGGGATGGGCCCAAACATCTCGCCGTCGGGCAAGCTTTCCAGCTTGTACCAGTAGCTCTGGCCGAGTGCGGCGCTGTCATCGAACCAGTGGTAACTGCCGCCCGTCGGTGAATTCAGCGCACTAATCACAGGTGATACCGGCTTGAATCCGCCGTTGGCGCTATTGGAACGCCAGATGCGGAAGCCGACCTGAGCGACCTCGGATGAAGTCGTCCAGCGGACATCGACGCCCTTCAACTGGCGACTGGTCGCAAACGAAACCAATGACACCGAGGTGGGGGCGATGTAGCCGATGTCGGCATCGAGATAATCCTCACCGATGCCCAGGTTCACATTCAGAGGCGTCGTGGTCGTCCGCACGATGCCGCCATGCGAGAAGATCGATTGGACGCTGTAGGAACCGGGCAGCAGCCCGTCGAACAGATAGCTGCCATCAGCAGCCGATACCGTGGTCGAGATGGCGAAAGTGCTGAGGTTGGTCAGGGTGATGGGGATGCCCGGCACGCCGGTGTTCTCGCCAGCATCCTGCACGCCGTTGCCGTTGGTGTCCAGGAAGATGAAGTCGCCGATGCTGCCGAAGGTGACGTTGCCGAAATCATTGTCGTTGTTGGAGCCGGTGGCGCCAATCACGATCAGCGTCAACGCCCGGATCCGACCGGTGGTGCTATCCAGACCGGGGATGGGGTCCTGCACGACCACATCGTCGCCGGGCAGGTTGTTCACGAAGTTGTAGAA
>JAGFJG010000124.1 GCA_024102915.1 Caldilineales bacterium | reverse complement strand
CGATTTCGAGAACTGGTCGATGGACCCGACCGGCATCATCACCCGGCTGGATTCCGACCGGGTGGATCCTGGCTTCGAGAAGGGGCGGGATTATCTGACGGCCAACCAGGACAAGGAGCACATCGTGGCCCTGTGCATCAACGATGACTCATGTCTGGGCATGCTCGCCGCCGTACAGGAGGCTGGGCGTGAGGATCAGGTGATCTTCGCCAGCCAGGGCGCAGATTCCAGTGTATGGAGCGAGATTCGCACCAATCCCATGTACGCCGGTTCCACCGCCTACTTCCCTGAGTTCTACGGTCGCTACCTGATCCCCAACATCATCCGTATGGTGCACGGTGACCCGGTCGAGGACCCGATCCTGATCGAGCATCTGGCCATCACCAAAGACAACATCGATCAGTACTACCCCGAACAGTAAATCCAATCCCCACCAAGATCGGAGCCCAGACGTCTGGGCTCCGATCTCAATCATTTTTCTCTCCCGACTCAGCAGGAAGGAGAACGTACATTGAATACACAAGTAACTGAACCTGGGATGACATCAACAACGATCAAACAATCAGGCGCGAATTCCAGACTGCGAAATCTGTTTTCACGTGTTTCGACTGAGGCGATGCTTGTAGTCTTTCTGGCTATTGTCGTCTTATTCTTTGCTCTCAAATCTGAATATTTTTTCGCCTTAAATAACGCCCGGAATATCTTGCTGGCGGTTTCTGTATTATCGGTCCTGGCTTTCCCCTCGACTATGCTGATCATCTCCGGCAATTTCGATCTATCCGTGGCATCCAACGCCGCTTTCGCGGGGATGTTGTTCGCCGTAGTTACCGATGGCGGGCAGGAATCAATTTTTCTCGGCTTGCTCATCGCCCTGGCAGCGGGCATGTTTGTCGGCGCATTGAATGGTTTTCTCGTTAATGTAGTTCGTGTCAATTCGCTGATTACCACTCTGGGCACGTTAGCCATCTTCCGAGGCCTCGCCAAAATCCTGGCCAACGGACAGACCATACGCGTACAGGGCTTTCGGTTCATGGGCGAAGGGGCGTGGTTTGGAATTCCCATCGCCGTCTATATCATCGTGTTTGTCGCCGTAGTCTGCGCCATTCTGCTTCGCTATACTGTCTACGGACGCAATCTATATGCAATTGGCTCCAATCTTACGGCGGCGCGCCTGGCGGGCATTCGCAATCGTCTCACCATCTTCGCCACTTTCTTGTTCACCGGATTTCTCGCTGGCGTTGCAGGTCTCATGTTGACATCGCAGTTGACCGCAGCATCCCCCATTGCCGGGCTTGGGCTTGAATTGTCGGTGGTTTCCGCAGTGATTCTTGGTGGGGCCAGCCTGTATGGCGGCCGAGGCACGGTGATTGGGACATTCCTGGGTGTACTTATTTTGGGCACGGTCAACAATGGCATGACCCTGATTGGGCTTTCCAGTTTCTGGCAGGAAGTCGCCCGAGGTTCCATTTTGATCGCAGCCGTGGCTTTTGACCAACTTCGCATCACGATGGGGGGCAAATGACGGCACAGACACAACAATCGTCAAATCGTAACCGCACGTCATTCACGCGTGAGGTCTTTGTACTTCGGGCGCAGGGTTTGCGCAAAAGCTTTGGCGGCGTCGAGGTCCTCCATGGCGTTGATATCGAACTGCAGGGCGGCTCTGTGCTGGCGGTTCTGGGCGAAAACGGCGCGGGCAAGTCCACCGCCATCAAAATCATCTCCGGCGCTTACACTGCCGATGCAGGCCGGATCGAGATCAATGGTGAGGAAGTCAAGATCGAATCGCCTAGAGCTGGTCAGGATCAGGGCATTCGCGTCATTTATCAGGAGATGACCAACGCCCCCACTTTGAGTGTGTCCGAGAACATCTTCCTGGGTCATCTCCCCAACCGTGGCGGATTTGTGCGCTGGAACGACACTTACAAGCAGGCAAAGTCAGTCCTTGCTGATCTGGGAGTCAATATCGATCCCCGTCGAGAGGTATCGGATTTGAGTGTGGCCGAGCATCAGATTGTGGAGATCGCACGAGCGTTGGTCGCCGATGCCAGGCTCCTGATTTTTGATGAACCGACGTCGGCCCTTTCTCCGGAAGAGGTTGAGCATCTGTTTGCCCTTATCCGCCGCCTGCGGGCCGAAGGGGTAGCGATCATTTACATAACCCACCGCCTGGCCGAGGTGCCGGAAATCGCTGATCGAGTGATCGTTTTCCGCGACGGCTATTTGGTGGCCGAAGGTCCTGTGACCGAATTCAGCCGGGAGAAGATCGTCGAAGCGATGACGGGTGAGACGCTGAAGACCTTCGTCCATACAGATTTCGAGGCCAGTAAAGCTAGCAATTCTGAAGCTCCAGCCCTGGAATTGAGTGCAGCCAGCCTGCCGCCTTTCTTTACTGACGTCAGTTTGAGAGTTTACAAAGGCGAGATTGTCAGCCTCTTTGGCCGAATGGGAAGTGGCGCATTGGAGGTGGGTGAAGCTCTGTTCGGGTTACGTGAATTGTTTGGGGGCCAGGTCAACATTCTAGGCCAGGACGGACAGCCGAACGGACCCCGTCAGGCCAAACAGAGGGGGTTGGGCTTTGTCCCCATCGACCGCAAAACGCAGGGGATCTTTGCCAATCTCTCGGCTGGCGAGAACATCACGGTTGCTGCATGGGGCGCGCTGGCACAAAGCGGTTTGCTGTTGCCGCGCACGATTGCCACACGTTTCGACATGTGGCGAGACAGACTGAGTATTCGCGGCGCTGGCGGCAGTAAGCAGGAGATGGACACGCTTTCGGGTGGCAATCAGCAAAAGGTCGTATTAGGTCGGTGGTTGGAGAACAAAAGCTCGGTGCTGGTTCTGGCCGAACCCACCCGCGGCGTCGACGTCGGCGCACGAGCCGAGATATACGAAGTTCTGGAAGCGCTGGCCGATGAGGGCATGGCGCTGCTTGTGATTTCCACTGACGCCGAAGAAGTGCTGCGCATCTCAGATCGCATCATTGTGATGTCCGACGGACGAGTGACCGATGAGATAGAACGAGCCGATGCTTCCATGGCCCGACTGGCAGCCTCGGCTGCGGCTGTCAGCGCCTGAGCACAGGACTGAAGAAACTCTACAAAGGTGATACTTCTCCCACACACACGAGGTACCGCACTATGAGTGAATCGATTATTGAAATCAGCCACGGTTTTTTTCTAGAACATGTGGCCCCGATTCTGGCGCGAGACTTTCCTGATGAATTCGCCCAAATGGCTTTTGGCGTCTGGGGTCTTGGCTCAGAGGCGTTGCGTATGGATGATGAATACTCGCGGGATCATCATTGGGGGCTTCGAATCGACACGTTGATGCCAAATGAGCTGTTTCAGTCCAGGCGAAAGGCGATCCTTGAAGCATTGAATGCCGAACTGCCTTCCTCCTATCAAGGTCATTCTCTGGGTGAACAGGCGGTTAGCGGGGCCGGGATCAATCCGGAACCCATCGAGAGCTTCCTCGCCCGCACTATCGGAATCGATCACCCGCCCGATACTTATGAAGAGTGGTTAGGGATTCCCGAAGAGGACATCATCCACGTGATCAATGGCGAAGTCTGGCATGATCCCTTGGGACGGTTCACGGCCGTGCGTGAGACATTGCAACAATACTATCCTGAGCCCGTGCGCTTGCGCCGAATTGCCCACTGGTGTCGATACTATTCCGGCATGGGAACCTATGCCCTCAAACGAGCGATCCTGAGGGACAACGACTATTACGCCTCTATTGCATTTGGCAAAGCGATTCGTCGCGCAGTCCATCTAGCGTTCATGTTGGAGAAGCACTACTATCCCTATGACAAGTGGACGATGGCTTTCTTTGCCAGGCTTCCGCGCTTATACGAGCCATTGCACCACGTTGTCGATGAGGCGGTTAGACCTGCCACTGGCTGGGAACGCAAGCTGGATTTGTTGGATCAGATCGCCGACGTCCTCGACGCGATGATGGTCGCTGATGGCATCATCCCGCCACACCCTCAATTCGTCGGTTCCGAAACGTCGGGCTATCGGCTGATGGAGTGGGCTTACTACGAGATCATTCGTAAGCTGGGTCCGGAACTGGTAGCTATTATCCCGCAATGGGAACAGATCTACCTGGAGAAATCAGTCGCGCCCTTTGTTGCCGGGCTAGACGCCAAGACCTGGCAGGCAGCGCTGAACCTGACGCCCATAAGCGAATGAGTGACGTTATGAATGGAAAAGAACGTGTTCTGGCCACAATCAATTGCCAGCCGGTCGACCGCACTCCGCTTGATTGCTGGATTTATCAGAGACAGTTTGTAGAGATGCTCGAACAGGAATATGGCTCGCGCACTCAGTTCCTCGACGAATTCGGCATCGACCTTTTTGTGGGATGGACGCCCTACCCCAACCAGTTTGGAAAGAAGTTGAAGTTGGAGGAATTGCTGGCAGCCGAGATCGGTGATCCTTCCGATCCGAAGTGGACGTCGCATCGCGACTGGAACCCAGATTTCGCCGGGTTAAGTGTAGTCGATGCGGTCGAGCAGCAAGGGGATAAACGCGCCATCGTCGCCCATATGTGGGGCATCGTCGAGGGAACGAGCACCTTGCTTGGCATCGAAAAATGCTGGGCGAACCTGCGCAAAAAGCCTGACTTGATGGAAACCTGGTTTGATCGCTACGCCGACTGGCTTTGCGCCCTGGCCGATAGTTGTATCGCCGCCGGCGCAGACATTATACAGATGTCGGACGATTGGGGCAGCAACAACATCATGCTCTTTTCGCCGGAAATGTGGCGGCGCATTATCCGACCCTATACCGAGCGGGTGATCCGGCATGTGCGCAGCCAGGGCGTGCCATTCACCATGCATAGCGATGGCTACATCATGGATATTATGGACGATATCGTGGAGATGGGAGTCAGTTTGCTGCATCCTGTACAGGAAAGCGCCGGGATGGACCCCAAAACGGTTAAAGAAAAGTACGGTGACAAATTAGTGGTCTACGGTTCTTTGGACACGGTTGACGGCCTGATTTTGAAAGAAGATGAAGCGCTCGAACACTACATCACCGAGAAGTTCGATATCTACGGGCCAGGTGGCGGATTCATCTTCAATACCGGCCATTTCGTCCAGCCTGATACGCCTCCCCAACGCCTGATACGCGCCTACACTCTGGCGAAGCAATTGGCGGCGAATTATGCATCCTGAGACGCCGAAGTCTTTTTCTGGTACGACGACGCACTCATTTCCTGGGGGCACGATATGAACTCACGCGAGCGCGTACTGGCTGCGATCAATCATGAGGAAGCCGATCGAGTGCCCATTGACCTTGGCAGCACATGCGTAACCAGCATCAATCTCAAAGCCTATGGGAATCTGCGGCGGACGCTGGGAATGAAAGGCGGAGCCGCACGCGTGTTCCATACCTGGGTGCAGACGCCGGAGGTTGAGCCGGAAATCGCTGAGCGACTTCATGTCGACACCGTGACACTTCCTCGTTATAAGATGTCGCTGGGCATTCCCAATGCTGATTTCAAACCCTGGCAATTTGTGGATGGCACTGATTTCCTGGTTCCGGTTGATTTCACACCCCGCATCAACGACGATGGCGATTTCGAATGGTGGGAACATGGCGTCAAGATCGCCGAAGCGCCCAAAGAAGGCACTCAGGGTTTCGCCGTGAAATACTTCCCGCTGGAGCACGCCACCACAGAGGGGGAGATCGATGACTGGTTCGACAACTACTACGGCAATTTCATGGGCCGGATCAGAGTCACCGATGAAGAGTTGGTCTGGGCGCGGGAATTCGCCCAACGCCTGCGGGCGACCACCGACAAAGCTATCGTCTCCGATTATGTTTTTGGGATCATTTTCGTCACCGAGGGCATTCTAGGCTTCCAAAATACCTACATGAGCCTGCTCAATAATCCAGGCTTGATTCGTTACTTCTTCGACCGCCTGGTGCACGAACAAATCGTGAACCTCAAACGATACCTGGGGGCGGTGGGGGAATATATCGATGTCATCATGGGTGCAGACGATGTGGGGGCGCAGAAAGGCCCGATGATCAAAGTCGATACTTTCCGGGAATTCTTGTTGCCTGGGCATAAGCTCTTTTGCGAGACAGTGCATGAGAACAGCAATGCCAAAGTGTTATTCCACACCGACGGCTCGGTCATGCCTTTCCTGCAAGACCTGATCGATATTGGCGTCGACTGCTTCAATACTGTGCAAACCGATGCCGCCGATATGGATGCTATGGAAATGCAAAAGCGATTCGGCAACAACCTGACTTTCTGGGGCGGCGGCGTCGATACGCACCATGTACTGCCCAGGGGCACGCCGGATGAGGTCAGGGAAGATGTGCGGCGGCGAATGAAAATCTTCGGGCCGGGCGGCGGTTTTGTCTTTTCCGCCATCCACAACATCCTGGGCGATGTGCCGCCTGAAAACATCCTGGCCGCGTTCGATGCCGCCGCCGAGTTCGGGCGATATCCGATCATGACCGGAACCGAATCACAGGGCGAACTGGCGGCAAAACTCACTGCGGCAAACTATTGGGAGAAACCGCTGCAATCCCTTCGCCGGGGAGACACGCCGGTTTCCGCTACACTCGAAGAGATATCCCACAAGCCCCGACGTGGGCGACGGAATTCACCTGCTGACGCCTGATCACGGGAGTGCATTTATGACGTGATAAGATATAGTCCTGACCAACACTGTTAATCATCCATTTCAATCACCATTTAGGAGAAACGCACATGTCAAAGAAGCTTATACTCAGTATTGTTATTTTAGTTATGGTGGGGCTGCTTGCCGCCTGTGGCGGGGCCGCTGCCCCTGCGCCGGCAGCGGAACAACCCGCGGCTTCTCCCACAGAGGCGCCTGCGGCTGCCGAACCTGCGGCGGAAGAGCCGACTGTCAAAGCGGTGGAAGATATCAAGATCGGCATGAGCGTGCTGAATCTGGCCAACCCCTTCTTCGTCGCCCTGGCTGCTGGCGCTCAGGACGAAGCCGACAAGCTAGGCGTCGAACTGGTCATCAACGACCCCAAAGATGATGTCAATACGCAGGTCACTCAGCTTGAGAACTTCATCAATGCTGGATTCGATGGCTTCGTCGTCACTGCCGTCGACCCCGCCGCCATCGGGTCACTGGCCAAAGAAGCCCTTGACAAAGGCATGAAGGTCGTCGCCCATACCTCAGATTTGGGCGCCGAGAATCAGACCGCCCTGGTTTGGGCAGTGGAGCACGATATGGGCGTGACCCTGGGCCGCCAGGCGGGCGAATGGGCCAAGACCCACATCCCCGAAGGCGAGACCCTGACCCTGGCCATCCTCAACTACGACATCATCCCGCAGGTGATCCAGCGGCGTGAGGGTATTGTCGATGGTATCGCCGAAGTCTTTGGAGACAATTATGAGGTCGTTGGCACCGTCACCGCCGGCGATCCCATTGCCGGCTCAGAAGCGGCTGAGAACTGGCTGCAGGCGCATCCCGACCTGGATATGATTGTCGGCATCAATGACGGCGGCGCGTTAGGCGCTTATCAGGCCGTGATCGCCGCGGGCAAAGACGACCCCGACACCTTCTTCGTGGGCGGCATTGACGCCACGGACGAGGCGCTGGCTGCCATCAAGGAAGGCGGCTCCTATCAGGCGACGGTCGATCAGCAGCCTTACGAGATGGGTGCGCTGACTGTGAGCACCCTTGTTAAAGCCATCCAGGGCGAGGCGGTCGATCCGATCAGCGCTATCAAGCTGGCTCCGGTCAATGCCTCTAATGTCGATGAGTTCATGGGCGCGTCCGGCGAAGCCACCACCGAAGGTGCAGCCGAGACGGAAGATGCAAGCATGACCGGCGACACCGAAACCATCAAGGCGGCGTTGGCGGAACAGGGACTCAGCGGCATCAAGGTCGGCATGAGTGTGCTGAATCTGGCCAACCCCTTCTTTGTCGCCCTGGCTGCCGGCGCTCAGGATGAGGCTGACGCCCTGGGCGTCGAGCTGGTCATCAACGACCCCAAAGACGATGTCAACACGCAGGTCACTCAGCTTGAGAACTTCATCAACGCCGGATTCGACGGCTTCGTCGTCACCGCCGTCGACCCCGCCGCCATTGGGCCACTGGCCAAGGAAGCATTGGATGGCGGCATGTTCGTCGTCGCCCACACTTCCGATCTGGGTGAAGAAAACCAGACGGCCCTGGTCTGGGCGGTGGAGCACGACATGGGCGTGACCCTGGGCCGACAGGCGGGCGAATGGGCCAAGACCCACATCCCCGAAGGCGAGACCCTGACGCTGGCCATCCTCAACTACGACATCATCCCGCAGGTGATCCAGCGCCGTGAGGGTATCGTCGATGGCATCCGTGAGGTTTTTGGCGATAACTTCGAAGTGGTCGGCACAGTCACGGCGGGTGATCCCATTTCCGGCTCGGAAGCGGCTGAGAACTGGCTGCAGGCGCATCCCGACCTGGATATGATCGTCGGCATCAATGATGGCGGCGCGCTGGGCGCTTATCAGGCCGTGATCGCTGCGGGCAAGGATGATCCCGACACCTTTTTCGTGGGCGGCATCGATGCCACGGATGAGGCGCTGGCTGCCATCAAGGAAGGCGGATCGTATCAGGCCACCGTCGATCAGCAGCCCAGCGAGATGGGCGCTCTGACGGTGCGAGCTTTGGTTTCGGCCATTGCCGGGCTGCCGGTGGATAAGATCAGCGCTATCAAACTGGCGCCGGTCAACGCCTCCAACGTCGATGAGTTCATGAACTAGATCGACCAAGGTGAGTCGCACCTGCCAGGTGCGACTCACCTTCCCTATCTGCATAGCTTTTTGTTTGCATTACTCATGACCACTGACACTATCCTTGAACTCAAAGCGATAACCAAACAATATCCCGGCACGCTGGCGGTGGATCATGTGGATTTGTCCGTACAGAGGGGCGAGGTGCATGCCATCGTCGGTGAGAATGGCGCCGGGAAATCCACGTTGATCAAAATGCTTTCGGGTGCGGTCTCACCCACGTCGGGAACGATTGTTTTTGAGGGCGAATCGTACGAAAGGCTCGATCCCCAACAAGCCATCACCCTGGGCGTCGCTGTCATTTATCAGGAATTCAATCTTGTACCGGGGCTGAGCATCGCCGCTAATATTTTCCTCGGTCGCGAGAGCAAGCGCGGTTGGTTTCTCAACGACCGTGAGGCCGAACAGAAGGCGCAGAAGCTTATCGACGAATGGGAGGTAGGCCTGGATGCGCGCACGCTTGTCTCCGACCTGAGCATCGCCGAGCAGCAGATTGTCGAGATCATCAAGGCGATTTCGCAGGACGTGAAGCTGCTGATCATGGATGAGCCGACCGCTTCGCTGACGTTGGACGAAGTGAGCACACTGTTCGATTTGACCCGACAACTTCGTGGCAGAGGGGTGACCGTCATCTATATCTCTCATCGATTGGAGGAGATATTCGAACTCTGCGAGCGAGTGACCGTATTGCGCGATGGGCATCTGGTCGTCACGTGTGATGTGGCCGAGACCACCGAACCGCAATTGATTCGCCACATGGTTGGCCGCGAGTTGGGCGATTATCCCGCCAAAGAACCGCCCGGCGATGAGGTGTTGCTAGCGGTGCGAAACCTATCTGACGGTCATATTTTCGAGGAAGTATCGTTCGATCTGCACAAAGGCGAGATTTTGGGAATGTATGCGTTGATCGGTGCGGGTCGCACTGATGTCGCCATGACATTGTTCGGGGCGAAGCGCAGACAGGCAGGCGAGGTGTGGGTGCAAGGTAAGTCTGTGAATATTTCCAGCCCGGCCAACGCCTTTGACCAGGGGTTGGGCCTGGTGCCCGAAGACCGCAAAGGACAGGGGTTGGTTTTGTTGATGCGTTCCAGCGAGAACATGACCCTCAGCACCATACAGGCTTTGTCGAATCGTACCTTTGTCAATCGCAAATCCGAGGTTGGCGTTGTCACACGTTTCCAACAAAAGCTGAAGATGCAAGAACATGTGCCACGCGAACAGGCCCGCAATCTCAGCGGCGGCACACAACAGAAAGTCGTCGTGGCTAAAGTCCTGGCGGGCGATGCCAGCATCATCCTCTTCGACGAGCCTACACGGGGCATCGACGTTGGGGCCAAACACGAGATCTACGAATTGATGGTGCAACTGTGCAGCGAGGGCCGCGGCATCCTCATGATCTCATCGGAGATGCCGGAACTGTTGGGCATGTCCGATCGCATTCTGGTCATGCGTGAAGGCAGACTGGTCGGCGAATTCGCCCGTGAAGAAGCCACCGAAGAGAAACTTCTAACCCTGGCCGCCGGTCAGGAGCCAGTACTCGCCTGAGAAGCGCTAATCACCCATTTTCATCGGAGCACATATATTCATGGAAGCATCCTCAACGACAAAGAGCGCCCGCTCGAAAAATGGCTCGCTCAGCCGTCTGCTATCCAATTCCGGGCAGACGCTGAGCCTTGCATTGGTGTTGATTGCGCTCTTTATCTTTTTCTCATTGACCACCGACGCCTTTATGACGCAGCCCAACCTGATCAATATCATGCGTCAGGTCTCCTTTACGGGGATAACGGCGGTGGGAGCGGCGATGGTTCTTTTGATCGGCGGCATCGACCTGTCCATCGGCTCGGTGCTGGCATTCACCGGCGTCATCGCCGCCAAAGCGATTATCGAAGCGGGTCTGCCGCCGCTGGTGGGCATCTTCGCCGGTATTGGCGCAGGCATGTTTGTGGGCTTGATCAACGGCCTGATCATCACCCGGCTGCACATCCCCGCCCTCATCACCACCCTGGGCACGCTGACCATCGTGCGCGGCGTCAGTTTCACCCTGACCAGCGGGCTCCCTGTGTTCGGATTCCCCAAAGAGCCGTTTCTGGGATTTCAAGAGGGCGTGCAGGCGGTGGGCAAGGGCTATATTGGCCCCATCCCCGTGCCGGTCGTGCTGATGATCATCATATTTATCCTGGGATTCATTTTCCTATATCGTACTTATTTTGGCCGCTATATTTATGCCATTGGCGGCAATGCCGAGACCTCGCGACTTTCGGGCATCAAGGTGGAGCGGATGCAATTGCTTGTCTATACGCTGGCGGGTTTGCTCACCGGCGTAGCGGGGATGATCGTGATGGGCCGGGTGAATTCGGGCCAACCCAGCATCGGCGTCGGCTTTGAGTTAGAAGTGATCACGGCGGTGGTTTTGGGCGGGGTGAGCATCGCCGGTGGGTCGGGCAGTTTGGTAGGGGTGATCCTGGGTGTGTTCATCATGGGCGTGCTCAGCAACGGCCTCATCATCCTCAATGTCTCGGAATACAACCAGATGGTGGTGCGCGGCCTGGTGCTGTTGATTGCCGTCGGCATCGACCAGTTGCGCATCCGGGCGCGGCGGACGTGAGCGGTAATTCGTAAGCAGTATTCAGTAATCGGCAATCAGTGTAATTTTCGTAACCCTGAAAGGAGTCTTCGATAATGACAATCTGGGAAAAGCAGTATGAGGTGCTGGGCAATGTGCTCAGTGATAGAGGCGTCGATGTAGAGGCCGCGAAAGAAAGCCTGAAACAGCAGGTGATCGAACTGCCTTCGTGGGGGGTGGGGAATTCGGGGACTCGTTATGGCGTGTTCCGCGAGGATGGGGCGGCACGCAATATTTGGGACAAGATCGAGGATTGCGCTGAGATTCACCGGGTGGTGGGTGTCTGTCCGGTCATGGCCAGCCATGTGCTTTGGGATGTGACGGACGATGGCCGCTACACGCCGGTGCGGGATTATGCAGCGGAGCGAGGTCTGCGCATCGGCACGGTGCATCCAAACACCTTCATGGGCCAGGAATTCCGGTTGGGTAGCGTGTGCAGCCCGGATGAGGCGACCCGTACATCGACCATCGAGCATTTCATCGATTGCGTGCGCATTACCCGCGAAATGGGGTCGCAGGTGATTGGCATCTGGCTGGCGGATGGCACAAATTATCCGGGACAGGATCATCTGCGCACGCGCAAACACCGTCTGTTCGAAGGCTTGAAAGCGTTGTACGATGCCATGGACCCGGACATGACGCTGGCCGTGGAATACAAGTATTTCGAGCCAGGCTTCTATACAACGGACCTCATGGATTGGGGCATGTCGTTCATGATGTGCAGCCGTCTGGGCGAGCGGGCCAAAGTGCTGGTCGATGTGGGCCATCATCCGCCCAACGCCAACATCGAACATATCGTCTCTATCCTGTTGGATGAAGGCAGACTGGGCGGGTTCCATCTCAACGACCGCAAGTACGGCGATGATGACCTGATGGCGGGCACGGTCAATCCCCTGCAATTGTTCGCCATCTATGACCAGCTCGTGGACGCTGCCCGGGACCCGGCCACGAGCGCGGGCGCGGCGGACGTGATCTACATGCTCGACCAATCGCACAATGTGGAACCGAGCATCGAGGGTATCATCCAATCCGTGATGAACACGCAGACTGCCTTCGCCAAAGCCCTGCTGGTGGAGCGCGACAAATTAACCGCCGCACAGCAGGTTGGCGATGTGATTCTGGCTAACCGCACGCTGATGGAGGCCTATGAACTCGACGTGCAACCATTGTTGAAACAAATGCGCGTGGAGATGGGCCGCCATCCCGATCCGATTATCGCTTACCGTGAGGACGGCTATGCCCGCAAGATTTCCCAGGAGCGCGCTGGGGCTGGTATCGGTGCGCTCGGCGGATGAGGAAGGTTAAAGATCGAAGGTTGAAGGTTGAAAGACAACCGCTCACCTTTTCACAGAAGGAGCTTCCCATGAAACGAGTTGGTATGACCTGGCGCGTACATCCCGAACATGTCGAACCCTATACCGATATCCATCTCAATCCCTGGCCCGAACTGCTGGAAGCAATCCAGGCGGTGGGCATCCACAACTACAGCATCTTCGCCCTGGGGACGCGCATGTTCGCCTACATGGAAGTGGATGGCGATATCGGCGAGGCGCTGACCAAGCTGGGTGAGACCGACGTCTACAAGCGCTGGGCGGTGGAGGTCAATCCCTGGGTGATGCCGACAGCCGTCGAGGGCGGAGACGTCCAGTTCATGGAGATTGAATCGATTTTCTTCTGTCCGTAAAGGATTGAACCGCAGATTTCGCAGATTACACAGATTGCCGGTTTTCATCTGCGAAATCTGCGTCATCTGCGGTTGTTGAGAGGCTGCAGCATGCGATATGAAACATTGCTCCCCCATGAGTTCAACAAAACCCTGGCCGAAAAACCCGTAGCCTATCTGCCCTGGGGCGCACTGGAATGGCATGGATATCACATGGCCGTGGGCAATGACGGCCTCAAGGCGCATGGCATCCTGGAGCGGGTGGCGGAGCGCGCTGGCGGTGTGGTCTTGCCGCCGGTATGGTGCGGTTTCGACACGTTGAAGTTACCCGCGCATGGCGGCTTTCCGCTTACTTTGGAGTTCAAGCGGGAGACGGTGATGGGATTGCTGGACGAGTATCTTTGCCAGTTGGCCGAGGTTGGATTCAAGCTGGTGGTGGTGCTGACTGGGCATTATGGCCCGCCGCATGTGGCCGCCCTGGTGGAAGCGGCCAATCTCTTCACCATCTGGCAGACGCAATACGACACGCGCGTCTGGGTGATCCCCGAATACGATCTGGTCACCGACCTGGGCTACCGCGGCGACCACGCCGCCAAATGGGAGACGGCCATCCTCATGCATGTGCACCCGGAGTTGGTGGACCTCAGCCGCCTGGATGACGAGAGCGCGGGCGAGAGCGGCGGCATCCTGGGCGAAGACCCGCGCCAGACCGCCACGCCTGAACTGGGCGAGACCATCGTCGCCGCTATTGTCGAACGGTTAGCCGCACGGGTGGAGCGATTTCTGGAGATAGGGCACGAATGACTCCCCACGAAGATTTTCCATCAACGCAACCCGCCGCCGATTTGATGATTCCTACATCCGGCGGCGGGTTTCTCTACCCCTCTCCTACCCCCATCAACTACCCGTCGGCGTTGCCATCAGCGGCAGCCAGACGGTGGTGCGCGGGGTAGGGGTGACCGATGTGTCGCACAGGATTTTCAACCCCTTCGGCCCCTGAGCGATGTACAGACATGGCCCCGACACGGCCATGCGCGCATGCATCGCTGCGTTCTCCAGACCGCGCAGCCCTGTTTGTCGTGGCGTTACTTTGTCGGTTACATCCAGTGTGAGCAGTTCTTCCTCAGCCTCGCTTTCCGAAGAGTACTTCCTGGCAGCGATGTAACTCTTACCTTGGGCAACGGCAATGTGATACAGGGCGGTATCGGGTATTTGGTGAAAGCCTACCTCAACCAGTCTCGCTCCTTCGCTCAAGTCAAATATCTTCAGTCCATTGATACTATTTTCACCGGAACTATCAAGCGAATAAGCATAGTTGCCTTCAATAGCAAGGTCTGGTGTGTCTGGGGTCACTCTGCAAGGTTCATCATTGCTGCATGGGTAGATCTCTTGCATGTTGGTCGGATCAGTAACGTCAACGATTCTTGCCCCTCCCCCTAAGAACCCTCCGCCGGGAGCTATCTCTCGCATGGTGCCTAAATAGGCAAGAATACGGTTACTATCACCCGAAGGATCTTCCATCACTTCCACACTGCGAACCTGGCCAAGTGTCCAGAGCAGGTTGCCTACTAGCGTCGGTGAGTAGGGGTCGGATACGTCTATCGCAGCCAGACCGCGTGAGTGACCAAGGTACACAGTGTTGCCATAGATCGCGAGGCCTTCATGCGTGCTGACCGAATCCCCAAAGTGAGTATCACTGAGGAGAGTGGGAAAGTAGGGGTTGCTGACATCAATGATACGAAATCGAGACCCGCTCGTAGCAAATATCAATGGTTCGCTAGCGACTGAGACCTTGACGGATACATCGATTGAACCAAGTGTCGCTGGCTCTGTCGGCTGGGCCACATCAAGCAAGGTCAGTCGGGTATCCATGCCAACATAAGCAATGTTACCGTCGACCGTCACGGAACGGACTTCATCATCGAACCATATCGAAGCGGGTGTAAAATGTGGGAGGGTGCCATCTTGAGCCGCCGCCTGTGATGACGCGGTAAACAGAGAAGCGAAAAGAAACAGAAGGAATAACAGTGTGCGAATCGCGAACGTTTTCATGATTATTCTCTTGGGGTGAGCGATTTTGTGTATCGGGTGTCAGTTTATTGCGTGTACCAGATCATTAGTTTGGGACGTAGAGATGTATTCCAATATTCGTTGGAAGGGATCTTGATGTCTTTGTTTACGCCACGGTATGTGGCGTGCAAAATGAATTCGTAGATGTCTTGTTCCATCAATTCGGTCACGTTGAAATCTAGCCAATTACCCACCTCGGTGTAGTCGACGACGCGTTCACTGATATAGAGTTCTCGATCATCGACACCTTTTGCGCCATCAACCTGCCAATTCTGGCTGCTCTGATAATGCGTCCACGTGGTCTGCTGTCAATAGCGGTGATAAAATCCCCAAAAACGCCGAGATAAAAATCCCCACCCTGGAGGTTCAGCGGCCATCTATGCACAATGGTTTCGACCAAATCATTGAGCAGGAGGGCGTGAACCATGCTAGACGTGGAGGAACGATACATGATACGAGAGCTCCATCGACAAGGCGTCTCAATCAGCGAAATTGCTCGTCGAACAGGATGCGACCGCAAGACGGTGCGCCATAT
>JAGFJG010000063.1 GCA_024102915.1 Caldilineales bacterium | reverse complement strand
GCGGCCACAAAGCCGACCGTCAGCGCCACCGAGTTGCCCGTTGTGAGTGAACCGCCGCCGGTGATGTCATACCACTGAATGATACCGCCGCCCGCGCCATCCGGCGTTGGACTGGCTGAGGAGAAGTTTAGACAGGCGTTGCTGTAGCTATCTTCCAGTGGTATGGTCTCAAGCGTGATCAGACCGGTATTGGTCACAATGATAGTGAAGGTGACCGGATCGCCGACAGTGGCCGGGCCGGGATTGGGGCTAATCAGCGTCTTAGTGATTTCGATATCGATGGTGCTGATGACGACGGTCGCGGGATCGCTGACAGGTCCGACCGGTGTACCGAATTGATCCGTTCCGCTCGCCTGGGCCGAGTTGTTGGCCGGATTGCACGCCGCGGTGGCCGTGAAATAAACGCTGATCGTCGTGCTGCCGCCATTGGCCGCCAGCGGACCGATGTTAGTCCAGGTAAGCGTTGATGAAGTCGTGCCGTTGGGAGCGACGCTGGCGCTATCAAAATCAAAACAGACGTCATCGAACGTATCGACCAGCCCCACCGTTGTCAATTGCGTAGGGCCGGGGTTGCTGACCAGAATATCGAAGCGAACGGTTTGTCCCACCAGGGCGGGGCCGCTGGCAGGATCGACCAACACCTTGTTGATGGCGATTTGCGGAGTGAGGGTTCTCACGACGGCGGTGTCACTGGAGGTGTCGCTGGGATCGTTGGGGTCTTCGTAAGTGACCAGCAGATTATCGCCAGGTTGGGCATAGAGTTCGCCATCCTCGTCCGTGCCCGGATTCACGCTATCCGCCGGGATGCAGCCCGTAAAGACGCCGGTATCGACGTCGGTCTCGGTTAGCGTCACCGTCTCGCTATCGCCGCTGGCCGAAGTGATGACAACGTCCACCGTTTCCGCAACGCCTGGGTCCTGGTTCTGATCGGCGTCCGTCACTCGCACGCAGACCTGTTCATCCGGATCATAAACCTCAGCGCCAGGGCCATTGTCGCCATCGGTGAATTCGGTGGTGCTGGGCGTGCCCACATCCTCGAAGCGCACGTCAAACAGCAGGGTTGAGGAGTCGGTGATCGTCGCTTCCAAACCCTCATGCGTGACCACCTGGATGCTGTATTCGCCCTCGCAGGATCCGGGCGTCGCCCAGACGTATTCATATGTCTTGCTGGCCTCGTCGCCCACAATGGGATTGGGAGTAACCACGTTGCTGTCGGTGAGCACAGTGGAGACTACGGTTGCACCGCCGCACGACGCCGGCTGCTTGATGGTCAGCGCGACGTCGGTAATGTCATAAGCGCCGAATGGGTCGCTCACCACGGGCCGGATGTAGACCGTCTGGCCGTTGAAACCATTGCTGATACTGGAACCGCCCGCATAGGCGGCATCGTAAACAGTCAGGCTGTCGACCTTGATCACAGTTGTGGTGGGCAGGTTCACCTTTGAGGGATAGGTAGTGCTGTCATATCGAATCTGGAAAGTCACCCCCGCCTGATTGGTTGTGATCTCCAGGATGATAGACTGCCCGGCTGGCGTCGTGACGTTGCTCCCCAATACGCCCGTCCAGGTCACAATGCCGCCGCTGTATGTGGGATTGGTCAAGGTGGCGAAGGTCGTGGCCCCATATTTCAACACCGCTGTGATATTGGGGTTGGCGGGCATGCTGCCGCTGATGATGTTGACATGGGCATTAACACTGACCTGCCCGCCAACCGGCATCGAGAAGGGTTTGGCCATGTCCGGCGTCTGTGTGAAGGATGTCGACGTGACGCCCGCCGGGGCAGGCTTGATGGAAACTGCGCCGATCGCCCAGTCTCCTGTCGATGGCGTCCACGACATGGTCACACTGGGTGATGCGCCGGGTTTGGTGCTGGCAGAACTGCGCACGCCCGCATTGGCGCCGTTCGTACCGGCATTCGCTGTCCACAGCGGCGATGATTGGCCGGAGCCCGGCGTGGAAGCGCCAGCGGGAATATCATCCCAGGCTACCGTGTCGAAAACCAGTTCACCCGCAGCAGATGTGATGCCTGTCCGCTGTAAAGTTCCGCCATTACCAACGTTGCCAAAGAAGGTAAGCGTCTGGCCTGGATCGACGTTGGCATAGGTAATAGCCCCGGCTGCCGCATCGACTGAACTGTCACTCATGGTCACTACAATCGGACCATTGGTGATGTTGGCGGGAGGATTGAATCCCGCCCAGATCTCGACCACGGCGTCGACTGAGTTATAGGCGCGTCCCACAAGGCTGAGGTTGAAGGATGTATTGAATGTGACAGATGAGACGGAAGGCGTGGGGAGGGTGGGAGGGACGGCGCAGGTGCTGCCGCTGCATTCGTATGCCACGCCTACCAACATCAAACGGTTAGCGCCATTGCCCGTGGTGTGATTGAAGTTGATTGTGCTGTCCACGGTTTCCACGCCCGATGTGGCGGCGCCATCCACCGTGATCGTGCCGCTGCTGGTTCCCAGGACAGGGCTGAGAGCCGTGGTGCCATCGGCCGAGGCCACCGGGTCGATGCGATCTAATTCCTGGTTGCCGTTGTTGGTGGGGTTCGTGCCGGACTGCGTGCTAAGATAGAGTTGTTTGGTCAGGCTGGGCACGGTGATGACAGCCGTATCATTGCAGGCGTCTCCGTAAAGCGGGTCAGTATAATCAGCCGTGATCGTATCGCCGCCGAGGGCATGGAGCGTGCCATCTTGTACGGCCTGGCCCAATGTCGTCGAAGAAGGGATACTGCCGCGGAAAAGGCCGGTATTGACATCTGTTTCCGACAGGGCAATAGTCTCGCGGTCGCCTGTGGTCGGGTCTTGAACCAGAACCGAAACATTCTCGATGACGCCCGTGTTCAAGTTCTGATCGCCGTCGTCTACCTCCAGATAGACAGTGCCGTTCTGCACGTAGAAAGAGACCGGGGAGAAACTGGAATTTGTGAAATCGAGCGTGCAGGCCGTGGTAGCTGGCGTATTGACCGGCGTTCGCAGTTCGATGACCAGGAAGTCGTCATCGGTCTCGACATAGGCCGTATTGGTGATTTCGCTGTATAAACCAGCATTTGTGGTGACCCGGAAAGTGACGACGGCCGTCTGCCCCACATTCAGCGCCCCCAGATTGATGCCGCCCTCGTCCAGCGGATAGGGCGTGCCGACGCCATCATCGGGATAGGCAAGATTATTGATCTCGGTAGAATTCAGCACATAAGTGACATTGCTGGGGACCGTGTCGCTGATGATCGTGTTGAAGATCGTGAACGCGCCATTGTTCTTAGCCGTGATGGCGTATTCGAGTTCGTCGCCGCCGGGGTCCACCACGCCATTTCCGCCCACATTATCGGCGTACAACGACCATGTCTTCTTGGCGACCGCGCGCGGGAGCGGCGGAACAGAATAGCCGATGTCCATGCCCGGGCTGCCGGGTTTGGCCGTCGTCGGGTCTTCGCCCCAGGCGGCGGTGATCAGCGTCCCGTCCAGAGTGTACAGCCGCATGCCTGTCTGCGAGTTGTCGCCGCTGGTGTCGTACACTCTCTGTGACTGGAACGCGCCCAGATCGTAGTGTATGTCATACTTGCGACCGCTGGGATCGGTGAGGGGACCGGTCGAGGGATTGCCATCGAAATCGACATAGACCCGCGCAGGCGCCACCGCTGTCACCCACACTGGGCTGGTATTCTCGTCCGGCCCCGGCGGCGCGTACTTGTCGTCAGAACCAGGCGCCCAACCCAGAGCAAGAACGTTGGTCAGGAAGGATTCAGGGAGCAGGGTATAGCCCCAATCATAAGTTTGATTCTTTGAAGTAGTGGTGCTGCCGCTGTCCATGGTCCCCACAGCCAGGAAGGGAGCGCCGCTCGTATAGAAGTGAGCGCCCGTCATCGAGGGCATGGCGAAACGATACGTGCTTTTGGCCGGGACATTGAAGCTGCCCGAACCTGCCTGCGTCGTATAATTCACCGTGATGGCGCTGCTCTGATCGGGATTGAAAACCCAAACATGCGCCGCATAGGCGCTGGAGACCGTCCCCACAGCCGTATAATAACTGCTGTCCCACAGTGTGTTGGGCGAGATCGCAAACCAGCGATTCTCGTAATTCGAGCCGATATCGCCAGTGACCAGATTGACCTGCACCGGCTTGGAAGATGTGATGCGGGCGTTACTGGTCAGATCGCCAACGGTGGGATTCGTCAATTGATAAGACTCACCCTGGTTCAAAGTGGTAGTGATATCGATCGAACCATTCCCATCACGGTCGATCTGGACGGTCGTGCCATTCTGCGACGCCATCACGAACAATGAGACATATTCAAAAACCTGATAGGATGAGGCGCTGAGGTTCTCGCCGATCGGCAACCGGTACTCGGTGCTCCAACGGGAGACATCGATCACTTCGATGGCGTCTGCCAGCAAGGTGGCGGGCGTCTGCTCCCAGCCGGATTGGGTCACTGCCACGACTTTGTTGGCGCCGATCTTGTCCCGACCGTCGTAAAGGATGGTCGCCGGGTTACGCGGCAAGGGTACGTTGTTTTCCAATATCAGTACTGCGCCCGAAGATAGTACGTCGCCCGAACACAGCGTAGCCGGTACGGCCAGCGCACAGGCATCGCCATTTCCTACGTTGCCGTCTCCCCATATCCGGGTGCTGGCCTGCGCCGGAGAGCCCAGCGCCAATTCATAACCATCTTCCCAATGGTCGTACCACACCACCGTGCTATTGGCCGTGATCGAAATGCCGAGCACCGTGTGCATATTGTTGCCTGTGGCGCTGTTGATAGTGTACATCGATGTACGCACCTGCGCCTCAGGCAAAGGAACGTAGAAAAACTGTGCGGGCGGCAATGGCGCAGCGCTGACATGACCCACGCCAAGGTCGAACGGATTGGCGGGCAATAAATTCACGATAAGCAGCAGAAGTATTGCCAGGACGATTAAGCGCAGGCTTGTGCGATTGATCTGACGATGTTGTCGTGGAAAGGCCTTGAGGTTCATGACGCTTCACTCCTGCTAATCGATGACAGATTCAGTAACGAACGTTTCTACTCCCACAAGCGCAACGCAGGCTAACGGGAAAGCTAATGTAATGAAATTAGCAATTGTGATGACGCACAAGCACTGGAATTGTTACGTTTGCATAACAATTTTACAGGTTTGCGACTGCCGTATTGTCCAGAAAGCAAAATCGGCCCCGCAATTGATTTGCGGAGCCGATTTTACGTTTCTTACTCTACGTGCTTCGGTAACGTCAGGTACTACTTCTGCCTGTCATGATGATCACGAACACGTGATGAGGGGAGCGTTGCATCAACTGGTAAGTCAACGCACAATGAAGGGAACGAACAGCCGATTGCTGCCGCCGCTGCCGGGGTCCTCGCGGCCGGGGATCGGCCCAAAGATTTCGCCATCCGGCTGCGCCTGCAGCCTGTACCAATACAGGCTCTCGAAGTCCACGCTCGTGTCCAGCCATTCATAACTCGCACCCGATGGATCGTTCATGGCCGGGATCAGATCGGATATCGCTTTATACGCGCCGTCTATCGCCGTGGAGCGCAAGACCACGAAGCCGTCCAGGTCTTGTTCCAGGCTGGTCTGCCAATACAGCCGCACGCCCGCCGCCTCGGCCATCGCTGTGAAGCTGACGATGCCCACCGCCGTGGGGGCAATGTAACCGAAGTCGGCGTCGAGGTAGGTTTGGCCGCTGATTAACGTGACGTTGATCGGATTCACCGAAGTGAGAGTGACGCCCGAAATCGTTGACGGTACGATGACCTTGAAGGTGCCGGGCAGGATGTTGGTGAAGGTGTAGTAACCGGTGGGGCCAGCGATGGTCGTGCTGATCACATTGTTCACAGCATCCGTCAGGGTGACGGGGACGCCGGAGCCGATGCCGGTGGTCTCGCTGGGGTCTTGCACGCCGTTGCCGTTGCTGTCCAGGTAGATGAAGTCGCCGATGGTGACCGGTAGGGCGTAGCCGAAGTCGGCGGTGAAGTCGAAGCCGCCATCGGGCAACACCACCGTATACGGGTCAACCTGATTGCTGTTGTCAGCACCGGGGGTCGGGTTCAGCGTGGGCAGGTAACCGGCCAGCACATTGAAGTTGTCGCTGACCGTGACCGTGTAAGTCCCAGACGCCAGATCGGTGAAGACATAATTGCCGGCAGCGCCTGTTGTCGTGGTGGCCACCAGTACGCCGCCGCTATAGAGATCGACCGTCACGCCGGAGATGCCAGGTTCACTGTTGGCCGGTTCGTACAGGCCATCTCCATCCAGGTCATGCCAGATCTGGTTGCCGATGATACCAGTAGGGGCGCCGCCGCTGATAGCGCCGGAACGATTGTAGCCGAAGTCGGCAGTGAGATTCGACGTGGCGACTGTCAGGTCGATGGCGTAGGGCTGAGCCTGGCTGTTATCATCCGCTCCTGGCGTGCCCAGGTTCCCGACCTCGAAATTGTTCAGCACGTTCTGTGTGTCCGACACCCGCACCAGATAACGGCCCGATGTGAGGCCCACGAAACTGTAGTTATTGTCGTTACTATCGGCGGCGCTGCTCGTGGTCACAGTGGCGATGGTCGGCTCGCCCGCATCCCAGACGCCGTTATTGTTCGTGTCGCGAATCAGGTCAACGGTGACGGCGGCGATGATGTTATCGGAGCCGGTATCGTAGACGCCGTTGTTGGCCGCATCCTCAAAAACAAGACCGGCGATGGTCTTCAGCCCGCTGCGGTTGTAGCCGAAGTCGGCGTCGAGATACTGGTCGCCAGGGCTGAGATCGGGGAGGAGTCGCGGTTGCGTGGTCGTGGGCGTGTAGCCGCCGGGCGTCACCGGGGCCGCCTTGTAGCCATTGCCAGCCGGGACTTCGATGCGATAGATGCCATTGCTATCGGTGACGGCTGAGCCAATGGGGACATTGCTGCTGTTGAGAATCGTTACCGTCACGCCGGGCAGGCCGGGTTCGCCCGGATCCTGCTTGCCGTCGCCATTGACATCGACCCACACGCGGTCGCCGATGATGACATTGCCGGGGCCTGGCTCCTTCACGAAGGCGAAATCGGCATCGCGATAGGTATCGCCATCCGCCACCGTGAACACGCCATGCGGCTCGTCGGCGCTCTGCGGGCCGGTGACGAAGGTCAGACCGGTCAGGCTCGGCGACGTGGTGACCACATCCACGAAGTAAGCGCCAGCCTTGGCATCGTGGAACAGATAGCCGCCGTCGGCATCGGTGATGGTTTCATCGACCAGGATATCATGCGTGCCTGGCTCGAAGACGCCGTCGCCGTCATCGCGGTACAACCGCACGGTGACATTGGCGATGCCCGGTTCGCCCACATCCTGAATGCCGTCGCTATCGGCGTCGTACCAGACCAGGTCGCCGATGGCAGCACGGGTGACAGGCACGATCTCGACCGGCGCTTCATCCGTGTTCGGGCCGACATCGCGGTTCAGGTCGTCCTTACCGCTGGCCGTGACCGTGTTGGTGGTGACGCCGCCCGGCTCGCCGCTGGTTTCGGCCAGGGCGGTGAAATTCACCGTGATCGTCATGGCTGCGTTCGGGGCCAAAGGCAGGGATGGATTGAGGTTGGTCGTCCAGGTGAGGACGCCGGAGGTCTGCACGTTGACCGCGGGCGTGGCGGAATCGAAAGTGAGGAAGGCGGCATCGTATTCGTCCACCACCGTCATGCTGGTCATGGGGTTGGTGCCGGTGTTGGTGATGACGATGCTGTACACGACCGCATCCGTTTCCTGGGCCGTGCCGCCCAGCGGGTTCGATAGCTTCTTCACGACCTGCATCGATGGCGGGCCAACATCCTCGAAGTTACGGTTGACGGCGTTTTCGCCCAGGAGCAGCGGGATAGAGGCGGCGCTCATGCGATTGATCACATCGGGATTGCCGCCATCGCGGTCGCCCAGGCTCGTATAGCCGACCGGGTTGGTCTCGACGATGCGATACAGGCCAGGATTGAGGTCGCTGAAGGTGTAGACGCCGCTGCCGTTGGTGGTTGTCTGCGTGGTGACATCATCAGCCGTGCCCAGGATGTTATCCGGCCCGGCATAAGTGAGGGTGACGGTGACGCCCACAAGCGGCGTCTCAGTCGCATCATCACAGGGGCCTGTTCCCAAAGCGCCCGTGGCGCTGGCGCATACCTTGCCGGTGATGCTGCCCAGGTCTTGGGCGTAGCCGAAGTCGATGTTGGATTCGTCGGCGGTGAGGTTGGTGAACGAGGTTTCGGCATCGCAGACCGTGCACTTGGGCGGTGAGGACTCGTCCGGGTCGCCGGTCTGGTAGTAAGCGGTGTCGGGCAGTGTGGATTCGTCCACGGTGACTGTACAATTGCTGCCTGACAGGATGCCGCTGACCATCCAGTCGCCGTTGCCGTCGGTCACAGCCTGATAGATGCCCGTGTCGCAGACCACATCGACGGTGACGCCGGGGATGCCTGGTTCTATGCCGTCCTGTACGCCATTCTCAGGCGTGCCAGGGCCGTCGCCATTGTCGTCCCACACAACGCCGGAGAGCGCGATGGTGCTGGCCGCAGCGCCGCCGACCTTGTAGCCAAAGTCGAGCGTCAGGTCGCTGCCGCCGCCGCTGACAGTGGCCGTGCCCTGATTGTCGCAGGTGCTGCACGGGATGCCGTCTTCGTCGGGATCGCCGGTTTGATCAGAGTTGATGGGCACGGTTCCAGGATCGACCCTGACGATGAATGTGCCGTCAGGCAGGCCCTGGAACAGGTAGCCGCCGCTGGCGTCGGTCGTGGTTGTCGCCAGCAGGATCGTGCCGCCGCTATCGTAGAGTTGTACAGTGACATCGGGCAAGCCTGGCTCGCCTGGGTCGCGCACGCCGTTGGAGTTGGCGTCGCTCCAGACCAGATCGCCCACTGTGCCGGGGTTGTCGACGCCGAAGTCGAGGCCGGTTAACTCTTGCCCGGCGCTGACGGTGACGTTGATGGTCAGAGGTGTGGTGGGCTCGGTCAGGGTGGGGTCGATGGCCAGCACGTCGGGCGTGCTGTAGCTGATGGTGTAACCCGCGGCATTGCTGGGCGGGACGATGAACTCGTACTCGCCTTCGTCATCGGTATACACGGTCATCAGCACCGGGTTGCCGCCGAGGTCAGTGCCCGATAGCGTGACCAGCACGCCTGCCGATGGCGACACGTCACCCAGGCCCGGTTCGCCCACATCACGCACGCCGCTGTGGTTCACATCCCACCACACGTGGCCCTTGACCTCAGCCGCCTCGATGAAGCCGAAGTCGGCATTGTAATCGGTCATGTCGCCGGCGCTGAGTGCGGTGACGTATTCGGTGCCGGTGGTGGAAACCATGTAGCCGATCAGTCCGGCATGGGGGCTGCTGGGCGGGGCCGGGACCTGCTGCTCTTCCGCCTTGGCGATGTAGGTGCCGGGCGGCAGGTTGTCGAACAGATAGGTTCCGCTGGGGCCGGTCGTCTGCACGTCCAGGATCGGGTCCTGGGCGGCGTCGATGATGCCATCGCCCAAAACGTCGTAGTAAAGGACGACGGTGGTGTTGGGCGCGCCGCCTTCATCGGGCGGGGGCGGCGTCACATTGTCCTGGATGGTGTCGCCGTTGTTGTCGTACCAGGCGTAGTCGCCGATCTGGCCGATCCAGTTGTAGCCGAAGTCGGCATTCGTGACGACGCTGTTGTTGGCGGGCAGATTGACGGCTGCCGGATTCACCGGATTGATGATGTTGCCGGCCTTGCCGCTGACCAGTTCCATGGCGGCAGCGATGGTGGTGTTCACACCAAATGTTGTCGTAACCACGCTGGTCTCATCCACCAATACCAGATAGTTGCCCGCCAGCAGGCCATTGAATTGATAGAGACCGCTGGCATCGGTGGTCGTCTGGCCGATGAAGATATCTCCGGAATCGATGTTGCCATCGTTATCATGGTCTTTGTACAGCTTGACGGTGATGTTGGGCAAGCGAGTCTCGCCCACATCGACCACGCCATCTTCGTCAGCATCGATCCACACCGTATCGCCGACGCTGCCGGTTCCGCCCAGGCGCAGGCCGAAGTCAGCGTTGTTGTACTGCTGTCCTGCCACCAGAGTGGCGTTGAGTGTGGAGGGCGTAGTAGCCAGGTAGTTGGCGGGCGTGGTGGCCGGGTTGTAGCTGACGGTGTAAGCGCCGGGCGTGAGGCCGGGGAATTTGTACAGGCCGAAGGCGTCGGTGGTGGTAGTACAGGGTGAACAGCCGGGGCCGTTCAGAATCACCTGCACGCCGCCGATGCCCGGCTCGCCCGCATCCTGCAGGCCGTCGCCATCCAGGTCATCCCAGATGAAGTCGCCAATACTGGCTCCCAACGAGGTCTCGACCTTGTTGCTGGGCACAGTGGTCAGCGCCGTCCCGCCGGATATGGTCGCGATGTTCTCGATCTTGGGCAGGCCGCTGCCAGGGTTCACCGTCACCCGGAATTGCAGCGGTTGGATGATGATCACGCTGTTGGAGGCGCCGGCCGCCCAGGCCGTGCCAGCCCCATCCGGATCGGCGGTGAAATAGATGCTGCCCGCCGAAGTGCCGGCCGTGAGCGTACAGGTCCAGGTGTATTGGGCGCTGCCGTTGGCCGGGATATTTTGCGTGGCCGGGACGGCAGGACCGCAACTGGCCGTAGCCCCGCCCGTGGCGAACTGGTTGAGCGTGCCGGGCGATTGATTGGTCGCGCCAACCTTCGAGAACAGGGTGGACTTGACCGTGATCTGGTCGCCGCTGACGCGTACCGTCGGCGTGGCGCTCATGGTGACGGTGGTATCGGCAGTGCCGCTGCCAGGCACGAAGGTGAGAGCGCCGCCCTGGTCGACAGCGCCTGGGGCGGTGGCCAATACGCTCCAGGTGTTGGCCGTGGGGTCATAGCGCCAGAAGGCGTTGGTCTTACCCTGGAAAGCATAAAGATACGTGCCGTCGGTGGTCAGCGCTCCGCCATCCTGCACGTTGCCGGGGGTGAGAGCGCGAGCCGTCCAGGTATTGGCGACGGGATCGTAGCGGTAGAAGTTCCGGGTGTTGTCCCCGGCCAAAGCGTAGACATAACCGCTGAGGTAACGCAACGCCCCACCCCATTTGACGGTAGATGGCACACTGGCACGTGTCTCCCAACTAAAATTACAGGCTCCAGCGACTCCGGTGGTTGTCGTATTGCATCGCCAGAAATCGGTTTTGTCGTCGCCGCGCGTGGCGTAAATGTAGGTGCCGTCGGTAGCCAGCGCACCGCCCTCCTTGACGTTCTCAGGCGTATCCGCTCTGTTTTCCCAGGTGTTGGTGGCGATGTTGTAACGGCGGAAGAGTTTGCTGTTGCCCAACAGGGCGTAGAGGTACTTGGTGCCGCTCACATCGAGGTAAACCAGGGAACCTCCTTTCTCAACGCCGTCCGAAGTATTGGCTTGAGTCGCCCACGAGCCGGGGCTGCCGATGGTGTACTTGTAGGTAGTCTTCTGATTGTCACCGCGCAGAGCGAAGACATTCGTGCCATCATAGGCCAGGGAACCGCCGTCCTTGACGTTATTGGCGAGGTCGGCGGGGGTGTCGCTCCAGGAATTGGTGCTGGGCAGATAGCTCCAGAATTTGGCGCTGTTGCCCTGCGTGGCATAAATGGTGGGCAAGGAGCCGGTGGCGATGACGATGCCGGTCGTTCCTGCCGTGTTGCTGCCCAGGTCCCAGGTGACGACGTTGGCGCTGCCGCTCTTGCTCACCAGGACGGTGTTGGAAAGACCTTCTGCAAAGGTATAGCCGCCCAGGCTGGTGGCGTCTCCGCTGAAGGAGAATTCGCCCAGGGTGTTGAGCGTGCAGGAGAAGGTGAAGACGGTGGCCGAGCCGGTGGTCACATTGGCGCTGGTAGGGCTGAGGCTGCCGCAGGAGCCGGCGCCGCCATTGATGATCAATGGATTCGGGGTGACATTGTTGATCGCTTGCGTGGTGGTCAGCGACATGCTTACCGTCACAGTGCCGCCCTGCGCCACCGTGACCGGCGTGACGCTGAGCGTGGTGCCGATGGTATAGGTGGTCTGGTCGTCGAAGCCGGGCGTGCCCGCCAGCGAACTGTAAGCGCCATAGACGCCGCCCATGTTGGCGCTGGCCGGCACATAGGTCACACCCTGGGGCAGGGGGTCGGTCACACGCAGATCCTCAAACAGGTCGCTGCCCTCATAGTTCAGATCGATGGTGTATTTCAGTTCTTCGTTATCGACGGCAAAACTCTTGTCCACCGCCTTCGCCAGCAATTGCTGAAAGGGGAAGTCGATGTCAGTGCGGTTGGTATTGACTGGCAGGTCGACGATGTGCTCGGTAATGGAGGGGCGCAGACCTACGGGCAGATCGGGATCGAGGGCGTCGACCAAAACGATGTATCGGGCCGGACCCAGGTTGGGGAAACTATACGTGCCGCCGGGGCCGGTGGACGTGGTTTTGAACAGTTCACCCGGATCGGGCACGCCGTCCATGTTGTCATCGCGGTACAGCCACACCGTCACACTGCTGATGCCGGTATCGACGCCGGTGCACAGCTTGTCCTGGTTCACGTCCAGACAGACGGTGTCGCCGATGCTGCTGGGCAGTTGTTCGAAAAAGCCAAAGTCAGCATCGTTATAGACGCCGGTGAGGTTGTCTACTTCATGCGGGTTAGGCGTGGTGGCGGAGAAACCGTTGGGGAAGAAGTAATTGATCAAATCGAGATCGGTGGTATCGACTTCGACGACATAATCCAGCCCCTGGGCCAGACCGGTGAAATTGTAGATGCCGCTGGCGTCGGTGCTGCGACAATGGTTGCTGCTGCCCTCGGTGCCGGACCCGGTGACGGGGACATCTTTCACGCCATCGCTGTTGGTGTCGGCGTACAAACAGACGCGCACATCGGGAATGCCGGGGTCGCCGACATTCTGCACGCCATCGTTGCCGATGTCGTCGAACACTGTGTCGCCGATACCGCCCGTGCCGCCGGGCTTGTAGCCGAAGTCGACATCAGTGCGGGTCTCGTTCTCGGCCAGCACGGTGGTATACGTCAGGGTCGCCGCCCCGCCGTCGGGATCGCCGGTGAGGGTATAGCCGGTCGGCACGCCGCCGCTGCCGGGCGCGGGAACTTGGGTGCAATAGGTTCCGGCCAGCAGACCGTTGATCAGATAATTGCCGCTGCTGTTGGTCACGGCAGAGCCGATCACGCCGCCGCTGGGCGGGCAGGCGCCGGCATAAACGTTGACCGTGACGCCGGGCAACCCTTCCTCACCTGCATCCTGCACCCCATTGCCATTCCAATCCCGCCAGATGAAGTCGGAAATGGACGACCCACCCACCTTCACGCAGGCTAAAGCGCCGGTGGTTTGATTGATGCCATTCTGACCGGTGATAAACGAGTTACAATAGGGGTCGATGGCGGGCGTGTTCGGATTGGAATCGACCGGGATCGTGGGAGATGAAGTGGCCTTGAAAACCAGTTCCAACTTCTGTTCGGCGTTGATGGCGCTGGGAATGGTGAACACCGGCTTGTTGGGATTGCTCGTATTCACTGTAACCGAGCCGGTGATGGTAGCGCCGTTCACCTTGGCGCTGATCAGGCTGGTGTAAGTGAAATTGGGCGGCAGTTGTTCGGTGATGACCACCGGATTGCCGGTGGGGCCGCTGCCGATATTATCGACGGTGAGGGTGTAATCCACGGCTCCGCCGGGGGCGATGGCAGTGGGGGTCACCGACTTCTTCTGGCTGAGCAGGGGGATGTTGCCGGAGGGCGTCAGTTCCTTGCCGCAGGAATTGACAGTCTGACCGCCGGGCGTGGTAGTTCCGGTGGCGCAGACTTCGTTCGCCAGCACGCCGCTGCCCGAGGCTTTGACGGTGACCACCGCCTCGAACATCTCTCCCGGCTCAAATAGGCCGTCCAGGTCCCCGGCCAACAGGCCGATGTTGTTCCAGCGCAGGGGATTGGGACCGCTATCCTGGGCGGGCACGGCGCTGAGGAAGGTGACGCCGCTGCCCAGCGTATCTTCCACAACCACATTGCTGAGGTTGACATTGCCGGTATGGTACAGCTTGATTTTATATTGATAGGTGTCGCCCACCTTGACCACTTCTTTGGTGGCGGGCTTGCCAATGGCCAGACAACCATTGAACTTGACGCTGTTGGGATCGTAATACCGCCAGATGTGGTCCTTGCCGTTGCTGTCGCCGCCGGCATCGCCGCCGAAGGTATCAACATACCACACCGGACAGCCGGCGGCGTCGAGGATGTCGTTGTAGTTGTGCACCTTAACCTTGATCCAGGCGTATTCCGGCGCATTCAGCGTGAGTTGGCCAAACGCCCAGCGCACGGCATTGGGCGTGTTATTGGCCTGGTCGGTGGTCAGCGGCAGGTCGCCGGTGGTGAGATCGAAGCCGAGATCGGTGGCGAGGCCGCCGGCGAATTTGCCGGCCGTGGTATCGCCCGGCACGTCGAAAGCGATCTGGCTGCCGGGGTATTTGATGCGCTGCCAGGGGCCGATGTCCTGCGTGGCCTGATCGATACAACTCTTGGAGGGCGAGTAAGGCAGGGGGTCGCAGGCATCGTATTTGGCTTTATCGAATTCCCAGGCGTAACCGCTCTGCGGCCCGGCCACCACATTGGCCAGACCCCAACCGGTGTTGCCGCGACCGTTGGAATCGATCACCGGAGAGCCGGAGTAAGCGGGATTGGTGGTTCCGGCGATGCCATAGGCCTGCATTTGCCAGGCATCCCAACGGTTCATGGGGTTTTGCAGGATGGTGCGCCAGCCCACCTGGTCGCCGCTGTTGTTCTTGAGACTGAGCGGCGGGCCGCCATAGGTGTTGAAGGCGGTGTTGGGGTCGGTGGAATAGAAAATGCCCAGGTCGCCATAGACGCCGGGCAGGGTGCCGTTGTTGACATTGGCGTCATTCCACATTTTTGCCGTGACGCCAGCGATGTTGGGGCCGCGCGTCAATCCCGTCACGTCGGTGGTGGGGCCGCCGCCAGCGCCAACGTTGGGGATCAGGGCCTGGCCCTTGGCCGGGATCTTGTCCCAATCGATCAACCCATCCGAGGGATCAGTGCCGGGGATCACAAAGGCGGCATCCAGCACCTGCAGGCCGTTGGGCACATAGAAGGTGGTGTAGCCGCCCACACCGGTATCGGTGCCGTTGTTGGGCACGATCTTGATGATCATGCCCAGTTCATCGCCCAACTGAAAGAGCGGGTTGCCGGGCGTCCAGCCGCCAGCAATACGTGCGTCCAGATCGTTCTGCGTGTTCTTATCGAAGAACACATAAACCGCGGATGCATCCAGATTATGGGCGCTGACCTCTTCCGGGCCCAGATCGGGCAATGGCCCTGGCAAGTTGATGTTCCAGGGAAAAAGGCTGATCACCATAGCCAGGACAATAGCCAGGTTGATCAAGCGCAGACCAGTGCGGCGGACGAGGCGGTAGCGTCGAAGAAAGGAATTGAAATACATGGAGATTTCCTCTGGCGAAGGATGTTAGATTTTAGCCTGCGATGTCTGCTTTTCCCGCAAGAGCAGCGCAGACGAACAGCAGGAAACAGAGAGAAAGGCGTACAATAAATATGAAGACGGTGCAATTAGCAAATTGTTACGTCTAAATTATAGCATCATAGACTATCAAACCATCAGATTGTTGAATCTGACAAATAAGTGACAGAATTTTCATATTCATTACGCGCTTCATTGCAAAGCGCAAAGCTGATCAAAACCCCAATCCAGGGCGCGATAACCGCCGGGGGGTTTATGATTCCTGAATCAACCTCCCGGATGTCAAAGCTGGACAATTATGAGTATAGGGCGTGGCTCAGACCGATACAACCACCATTCGCAGAGCTTTGACCCTGGTCAGGTGGCCAGGTTGGCGATTGTCGATCACCGGAAAATAACATCGGCCCCGCAATTAACTTGCGGAGCCGATGTTTCGTAACTCATGTTACGCACTTCGGTATCGTCAGGCGCTACTTCTGCAACTGATAAGTTAGCGCATCACGAAGGGGATATAGATGGGGTGACTGCCGCCTGCGCCTGGGTCTTCGCGCACAGGAATGGGCCCGAACATTTCGCCATCGGGCAAGCTCTCTAACTGATACCAGAACTCTGTGCCCGTCGCCCCAACATCCAGCCATTCGTACACACCCCCGTTTGGATCGTTCGCAGCGGGTATGATGGGCGAGACCGGCTTGGGCTGACCATAGGCTATGGCGCGCCAGACTCGGAAACCCTCTTGATGTTCTTCGAACACGGTAGCCCAGCGCAGCAACACCCCCTCTCCCACAGCGTCCGCCGTGAACGAGGCCAGCGCCACAGCCGTGGGGGCTATGTAACCGAAGTCAGCATCAATGTAATCCTGGCCGATGCCAAGAGTAACGTTCAATGGCGAAAGCGAAGTGCGCGCAACGCCACTGACGCTGGACGGAGTTTCGACTGTGTAGGAACCCGGCAGCAGATTATCAAAGACATAGCTGCCTTCACTGCTTGAAACCGTGGTTGAGATAGCGAGGGTGCTGAGGTTAGTAAGCGTGATAGGCACGCCAGGAATCCCGGTGAATTCACCACCATCCTGTGTACCGTTGCCGTTGCTGTCCAGGTAGATGAAGTCGCCGATGCTGCCATAAGTGATGTTGCCGAAGTCGTTGTCGTTATTCGAGCCGCTGGCGCCAATCACGATCAGGGTCAACGCTCGCACCAGACCGGTTGTGGTATCCAGGCCGGGGATGGAGTCCTGTACAACGATATAATCGCCCGGCAGTTGATTCTGGAAGTTGTAGAAGCCTGCGGAGCCGGGGTCATTGCCAGAGAGCTGACACGAAACCAGAGTGTCGATGCCGTCATCGTATTGGCTGTTATGGTTCGCATCTTTATACAGACAGACTTCAACATCGGGGATGCCGTCTTCGCCGAGATCCTGGACGCCATTTCTATTCCAATCCCAGAATACGATGCCGGTGATATTGCCACGAGCGGCGTAGCCGAAGTCGGCGTCATTGTAGTCCTCACCCAAACCGAGCTCGACCTTATGCGGAATGGGGCCGCTCTGTAGTCCGGCTATAAACTCATAACCCGCAGCAATGCTGTTTGCATCGGGCGCTACGCAATAGGTCCCCGGACCGAGGTTGGTAAAGTCGTAATCTCCATCACCGGATGTGAACTCGGAAACGAGGAACGTCTCGTCGATGATGTTGCAATTACCATCGCCATTGTCCAGGTACAGATCCACCTTGACGGCATTCAGTCCATAACCCGTTCCCTCATCCTGTACCCCATTGCCATTGGCATCATTCCAAACATAGTTGCCAATGCTGCCGCTTTGAGGCGTCGCGGTGGGGGTTGGTGTGTTTGTAGGCGTATCGGTCGGCGTGGGTGTGCTCGTCGGCGTGGGCGTTGGTTCAGAGTTGGGATTCGGAGAAACATAGACGCCGCTGGTGCCAGAAGTCGCCTGAATTTCAGTGGTCATCGAGTACCAGCCGCCGACAAAGATGGCATTGCTGAGAGACGAGGTCTTGCCGTAGGGCATCGAGTGATTCGCGTCGGCGGGATTGTCTGGAGAACCAGTCGTCAGCCAGTAACCGGTAAAGAAGCCGCCGCCGCTAAAGTCGGCGCAATTGGTGCACAATGTGCCCGTCCCATCATTGGAACGCGGGCCCTGGGGATAGGGAGCGGCAGGATTACTGCCGCCGCCCGAGGCATTGATATCCCCGGCCACATGGATAAAATTCGATGGCTTTAAGCCGCCGTGCGGCACGATAGCGCCGCCGCTTTGGAACTTGACCTGACCTTCGTAACCGTCTGCGAAATTCGCATCGGTGTCCCAACGCATCACGAAAACATCGCACGCATCGCCGGTGATGTCAATCTGGGAAGAGATGCCAAAGCCGGTCGTGACGTTGAGCACATAGGTGGTGCAGACCGAATTCTGGGTATTGAGACCGTCCAATGATGTGGGGTCTCCATTGAAGCCAGCAGACGGATTGGACGTCAACGCGTTGATCGCCGTAAACGCGCCATTCAGATCCGACTTCAGGCCGCTGATGCGTGCGGTCTCGTTCAGAGCGGCGAAGGCCTCCGCCGGGTTCACCTCAGGCGGATCGTTGTCATCGACGATGTCTTGCCAGGCTCCCAGGGTGCTGGCATTGGTGTAGATCGTTCCGGCCAGACCAACGCTTCCAGAGGTAACCTCGTTAGCGACAACACCGTCGATCGCCCAATTGCCGTAGTAGCCTTTGGTGGCTCCTTGCACGTTGGCTTTCGAACTGCCATCGGTGAAAACGAGCAGATAATTCGTAAGGTTGCCGAGGTTGACGCCACCGATAGTCGTTCCAGGCGCCAGCACCCTCTCGGCCGCAGGTGCGCCGAGCACCGGCATAGCGGTGATTACAATCAGCAGGGTCAGGGAAGCAAGAAAAGTTAGCGGCAAAAACTTACGTTTAGTAACCGACGTTACGCAACTAGCAAGTACGGACAGGATGCGAGGCATAAAAATATCCCCCTAGGGAGAAGGATCGTCAGCGTAATGGTTGGCGATCCCTTATATTCTGGCGATTAGAAACCTACTTCAGTTAAAGCGAGGGGTTTCTCCCAAATTGAGAAGGTTTCTAAACCTGACTCAACCTCACTTTTACAGAAACGAATTTGCATTATCACCTGGGCAAACGGATCATGTAAGCAAGTTATTTCACAAACATATTCTAGCACTAAATCTGCCAGAAAAGGTGTGGTCGAACCTTTCAATTTGCTTACAATTTTATTGCGCTAACATCGATCTCCATTACAAAATCAGCGCGAACCGCCGCATGCCCCGGCATCGCTCAGGTTTTCCTCTCCCCCGGCCTGCCGGCAACGCCCGATGCCATCCCCCTGATTCAACGCCCCGGCCAGCCGGATCACCCGCTCATACTCTGACACCGGCGCAAAACCGAACGGCGGCCACAAAACCGACTCGATCTCCGCCGCCGCCTCGCCCACATTCTGCGTCGCCGTCCACGCGGGCAGATGGATAGGCGTCTGCTCGAACAGGCGACCGCTGGCCAGATTCATCAACAGCGCCGCATATTGCTGACGCGCTTTGCCCTCGTTGGAGCGTTCGGGCTGGGCGAGGGCGAGGGCGACGCCGCCGATAGCCGGGAAAAGTTGGGATCTGCCCTCTGCCCGTAGCGTCAAATCGGCGAGCTCCCTGGCGGAATAGAGACCGCCGCCCGGATGAAGCGTTTCGGCACGCCAACCATCGATGCGCCAGGGCGAGACATCCGCCAGACTGAAATAGCCCAAAGCGAATTCATTGGAACCAGCGTGCAGGGCCAGACTTTGCGCAACGATGTCAGGGCTGAGCAGCCAGCCGTCCGGCAGAGAATCGGTCTTGACTTCCGCCACGTACGCGCCCGGATTCAGATCGGAGAGACGAACACTGCCGCGCCTGCCCGACACAATCATGCCAGTGATCGGCTCGTCCGCATCCCGGCGACCATTGCCGTTTGCGTCCGCAACCAACTCGACCGCCACCCCGCTTAAGCCCTGCTCGCCCGCATCGATCCGGCCATCGCCATCGGCATCGTGCCAAACCCAACCGAACAGGCTGGCAACGGCGGACTCAGCCCTTTGCACAGGCAGATCGACCACCGTGGAATTGCCCCCCACTTCGCTGCTGATCAAATCCAATCCCACTTCACCGCCCGAATTGCCGGACGGATGATAATCCGCCGGGACTTCGATGAAAAGAACGCGCTGGCCGGGAAACAGATCCGGGACACGATAGTTTCCCTGCGCGCCCGACACCGTCGAGCCCAGCAGCGCTTCGCCGACCCCCACAACGCCATCGCCATCTACATCGTCGTATATCTCGATGGTCGCCCCTTCGATCCCAGGTTCGTTCAATGCCTGCGTTCCATCCTGATCCAGATCATCGAACACCGTGCCGGTGACCGTGTGCAGCAGCGTATCGCCGAAGTGAATGATGATGTCGGCGCTGCGTGCCGAGACATAAACGTCATCGGGCGTGGTGCTGATAAACCCGGCGAGATTTTCCTCGCTGATCGAATAACCGCCCGTGGTCAACCCGGTGAATGAATAGCTGCCGTCGCTGGCCGTGCTCGTCGTCAGAACAGGACCGATATCGGGTAGAAGCGCTATCGTCACGCCGGGCAATCCTGGCTCGTCCGCATCCTGCGCCCCGTTTCCATTGCGGTCGAAAAAGACGAACCCGCTGATGGCTGTTGCAGTTTCGGCGATGGCAGGCGCACCCGCTAATCCCGCGATTATAAGAATCGCAACCGCCAGGATGGCAATCTGTGACCAATATCGGGAATTCCACTTATTCATAATGAACCTGACTTTCACTGAATGGTGAAGATATGTCCGATAAGCCTATTATCCGTGGAATATCCAGGCTTGTAAAGAAACCGGCTCCGCTGAGCATTGCGGAGCCGGTTCCAGAAAGTGAGGAAGGGGAATTCTAACGGATTATGAGAGGGATGTAGATTGGGTTGCTGCGCCCAGCGCCAGGATCATCTTTGACCGGTATTGGCCCAAATACCTCTCCATCCGGCAAGGTCTCCAACTGGTACCACATCGTGGCATTCGTCGGTGCACTTGCGTCCAACCACTGGTAACTGCTGCCTGTTGGCTTGTTCGTGGCGGTGATGATCGGCGAGACGGCTTTGAATGGACCATCGGCGCTGGCTGCCCGCAGGACACGGAATCCCGTAAGATCAGACTCCGCCCCAGTTATCCACGAGACCATAACGCCTGTCGATTGCCGGTCCGCCATGAAGTTGACCAGAGTCACAGCCGTGGGGGCGATGTAGCCGATGTCGGCATCGAGATAATCCTCGCCGATGCCCAGGTTCACATTCAGAGGCGTCGTGGTCGTCCGCACGATGCCGCCATGCGAGAAGATCGATTGGACGCTGTAGGAACCAGGCAGCAGCCCGTCGAACAGATAGCTGCCATCAGCAGCCGATACCGTGGTCGAGATGGCGAAAGTGCTGAGGTTGGTCAGGGTGATGGGGATGCCCGGCACGCCGGTGTTCTCACTGGGATCCTGTACGCCGTTGCCGTTGGTATCCAGGAAGATGAAGTCGCCGATCCTGCCGAAGGTGATGTTGCCAAAGTCATTGTCGTTACTGGAGCCGGTGGCGCCAATCACGATCAGCGTCAACGCCCGGATCCGACCGGTGGTGCTATCCAGACCGGGGATGGGGTCCTGCACGACCACATCGTCGCCGGGCAGGTTGTTCACGAAGTTGTAGAA